>NZ_JBNPLJ010000005.1:0-127056 GCF_050313415.1 Collinsella sp. SGI.184
GGCAATTCATGATCGAGGACGTTTTCAGGGGAAGCCCCAAGGAGACCGGTGAGAGCAATGAGACAGGGCGCTACAGGTACTCGATTTGAGCGCCCTCGGTGTCGCACGTCAGAATGTGCGTCTCACACTTGGGGAACTGCTCGCGCAGCTTGACCTGCAGGAATTTTGCCACGATGGTGTCGTCGGTCACAGCCATAAGGGTAGAGCCCGAGCCGCTGATCCAGATGGTCTTGGCGCCGCCGTTAAGGCAGGTGTCGCGCACAGCGTTGTAGTCGGGAATCAGGCGACGACGATAGGGCTCCTGGATGCGGTCGTCATTGGCGGCAGCAATCAGGTCGAGGTCGCCGGCCTCCAGGCCTCGCGTCATGCCGGCGATACGGCCCATTTGCCATACGGCGGTGGAGAGCGGAATCTCCTGCGGCACGACCTTGCGCGCCTCGCTCGTGTGAACCTCGTAGGGCGGAATCACGGTAATAAAACGCAAGCGATCGCTTACCTCGTAGCGCAGGCACTGGGGGAGCGAATCGGTCGGCGTAAAGGAGCAGACGGCGCCGCCCAGGATGGCGGGAGCGACGTTATCGGGATGGCCCTCGACCTCGGTGGCAATGCGGACGAGCTCAGCGCGGTCGACGGTGTGGCCTGTCAGTGCGGCGGCGGCCATAATGCCAGCGACGACGCAAGTGGAGCTGGAACCCAGGCCGCGAGCGACGGGTACATCGGTTTGAATGTCGATGGCAACGGGGAAGGCCGGCTCGCCCCATGCGGCCAGCGCATCGACAAAGCTGACGTAGACCAGGTTGTTCTCGTTTTGGAACTCCTCGGGGCAGCCCGTGATGGTGAGCTTGTCAGCGCGCTCGAAGGTGAAGTGCGAGTAGAGGCTGACGGCCATGCCGAGGGTGTCGTAGCCGATGCCCAAGTTGGCGCTGGTTGCTGGGACGGTGATTTTGATCATGTGGGCCCTCCTGGCGTGCCTGGCTGTTTAGTTCGCTGCTCGGGCAGTCCTGCGCAAGACGGAAAGCACATTAAGTGCTTTCCTTTGCGTGCGGAACTCGCGACGAACTAAACAGCCAGGCACGCTGTGGGCGTTCGTCATCATCCCGGGGGTTATCTGATAAAAGAAGGTGCGCCGGCTTTCGCCGGCGCTTAATAAGGGTTTTAGTTGGTAGCCATCTTTTTTGCTGCAGACTCGACGTAGCTTGCCATCTCATCGACGTCACAGACGTCTTCGAAGCGGACGGGTTTGGATTCGAGCTCGGCGAGCTGCGCCGGTGCGGCCGTATTGGTGGCCTGCTCGAGCACGCGCATGGCCTCAAAGTCGTCCTCGGGAACGTTGAGCCCCAGAGCGTCGCAGCAGGCACGCGGGAACTTGTAGGGGCTGGCGGTCGAAAGCAGCACACGGGCCTTGGCGCCCTCGGCGGGAGCGACCTTTTCAAAGACGTGATAGCCGCAAGCGGTGTGCGGGTCGATCACGTAGCCGTTCGCATCCCAGCAGCTCTTGATGGCAGCGCGCACCTCGTCCTCGCTGGCCCAGCCGCAGCCAAAGACGCTCTGAATCTTTGCCAGCAGGTCGGCGGGAACCTCATAGTGACCAGTCTTTGCCAGCTGCTCCATAAGGCCGGCAACAAGCTCGCAGTCGCCATCGGACAGGAAGTAGAGCATGCGTTCCAGGTTGGAGCTGATGAGGATGTCCATCGACGGCGAGATGGTCGTGAAGAACGGACGGTTGCGGTCGTAGACGCCGGTGGTCAGGAAGTCAGCCAGCACGTTGTTCTTGTCGCTCGCGACGACGAGCTTGGCGACGGGCAAACCCATGCGCTTGGCATAGTAGCCGGCCAGGATATCGCCAAAGTTGCCGGTCGGTACGCAGAACTCCACGGCGTCGCCGGCCTCGATGGCGCCGGCGCGCAACAGCTGCGCATAGGCGGCAAAGTAGTAGACGACCTGCGGCACCAGACGGCCGACGTTGATGGAGTTGGCACTCGAAAGCACCGTTCCGGCGGCCTCCAAGCGCTCGGCAAGCTCCTTATCGGCAAAGATGCGCTTGACGGCACTCTGGGCATCGTCGAAGTTGCCACGAATGCCGCAGACGGCGACGTTATCGCCTTCCTGTGTGGACATCTGCAGATTCTGCACGCGGCTGACTTTGCCTTCGGGATAAAAGACGGTGATGCCCGTGCCCGGAGCGTCGGCAAAACCGGCGAGTGCGGCCTTGCCGGTGTCGCCCGACGTGGCGGTGACGATCATGATGCGTTCGGCGCCGCCGTCCTTGGCGGAAGTGCGGGCCATGAGGCGGGGGAGCATCTGCAGGGCGACGTCCTTAAAGGCACTCGTGGGGCCGCCAAAGAGCTCCATCACATAGGTCTGAGGGGCGTCAGCGCCCGGCGCAGAGTCGAGTTTGACGAGCGGCGTAACCTCTTCACTCGCGAACGTGCCGCGATATGCCTCATTCACACAGGCCGAAATTTCTTCGCCCGTGTAATCATTCAGTAACATTCCCAACACATCTTGAGCGATTTCAAAGTACGATTTATCTGCAAGCGAGCTGATATCGACCTGCTGGGTGCCGAGCTCGTCCGAGACAAACAAACCCCCGTCGGGAGCGATGCCGGTGCGGATTGCCACCTTACTTGAGCACGATAAAGTGCGTCCTCGTGTACTATGATAAGTTCCCATATAACACTGCTCCTCGGATGCCTTGGTCCCAATCGGTGAAACCATGGTATCAGAGCGCGCAAAACAGGTTCGCAGAGGCTTTTAGAAAGGTAACCTCCAGCCCATGATTAAGATTGCCAAGTTTGGCGGCTCGTCGGTCGCCGACGCCGAACACTTTAAGAAGATCAAAGCCATCGTCGATGCCGACCCGGCCCGCCGTTTTGTGGTGGTTTCCGCCTGCGGTCGCCGCTTTAAGGGCGACACCAAGGTGACCGACCTGCTCTACCTGGTTAACGCGCACGTTAAGTATCACGTGTCGTGTGAGGAGCTGCTCGAGGACATTGGCCAGCGCTATTTTGATATCGCTGACGAGCTGGAGCTCACCTATCCCATCCGTGAGGAGTTCGCGGCCTTTGCCGAGCGCGCCCGCTCGGGCGGCTACTCCACCGAGGAGCTTGTGAGCCGCGGCGAGTACTTCACCGCTCGCCTGATGGCCGAGTACCTGGGCCTGCCGTTCCTGGACGCCGCGACGGTTGTGGCGTTCCATCACGACGGTACGCTCAGCATGAACCGCACCTCCGAGCTGGTGCAGGAGTACGGTCAGCAGGGCGGCTTTGTTATGCCCGGTTTCTACGGCGCGACGCGTGAGGGCCAGATTAAGCTGCTCGATCGTGGCGGCGGCGATATCTCGGGCTCGATCCTGGCCAAGTGTCTGGACGCCGACCTTTACGAGAACTGGACCGACGTCTCGGGCTTCTACTCTGCCGATCCGCGTATTGTTCCCGAGGCTCAGCCCATTGCGCGCGTTACCTACGAGGAGCTGCGCGAGCTTTCGTACATGGGCGCAAGCGTCCTGCACGAGGAGGCCGTGTTCCCCGTGCGCGAGGCGGGTATTCCGCTGGTCATCAAGAACACCAATGCGCCGCAGGACCCCGGCACCATCATTAGCGAGACGGCTGATGAGGGCGAGGCGGAGCCCATCATTACCGGCGTGACCGGCAAGCGCGGTTTTGTCGCCATCAACGTGGCCCGCGATCGCACCAAGCCCCGCGTCGGCTTTATGCGCCGTGCACTTTCGGTCTTCGAGCGCTATGACGTTTCCGTCGAGCACATGCCCACCGGCGTCGACCGCTTTGGCGCCGTGGTGCAGGAGCAGGATGTGCACGATTCGCTGTACTCGCTCGTGGGCGACATCCAGCAGGAGGTTGAGCCGCTCGAGATTGAGGTTGTCGAGGGCCTGGCGCTCATCGCGACCGTCGGTCGTAACCTGCGCGGCCGCGCAGGTATTTCCGGCCACCTGTTTGGCATGCTCGGCCAGGCTGGCGTGAGCGTGCGCATGATTTCGCAGAGCTGCGACGAGATCAACATCATTATCGGTGTCGAGGATAAGGACTTCGACCTGGCGATTCAGACCATTTACCGTGCCTTCTCCGACGAGAACGGCATTGTGAAGGTCTCCGATCTGGAGGCTCCTGCACCGATTGAACCCGCCCTGGCTGCCCTCCACAAATAGCGACCATCCCGGTAGATTTTTGGGATATGTCTAGAAATCTACCTTTTGGCGCATGAGTGGGTTTTTGAGGCATGTTCCAAAAAATCTAGCGCGGGGCGTTTCGTTTCGGTTTCGTTTCGACGGGGTGGGTTTCGTGTCCGCCCCGTTCTTGTATACACTGGGCAAGAATATCCTGCCTGCTCGGCGTGCGGGCAAAAGCCACAACCTTTAAAGGGGGAAGCATGAAACAGTACACGGTTGCTATTTTGGGCGCGACGGGGGCCGTGGGCACCCAGATGCTCGAGTGCCTCAACGAGCAGGAGTTTCCGGTTGGCAAGCTCAAGCTGCTGGCGAGCGCGCGCTCTGCGGGCAAGACCGTCGAGTTCCGCGGCGAGCAGGTTGTTATTGAGGAGGCTTGCCCCGAGGCCTTTGAGGGCTGCGACATCGTACTCGGCGCTGCCGGCGACGATATCGCCAAGGAGCTGCTGCCCGAGGCTGTCAAGCGTGGCGCCGTCGTGGTCGACAACAGCCACGCCTTCCGCATGGATCCCGAGGTGCCGCTCGTCGTGCCCGAGATCAATGCCGACGACATCAAGTGGCATCACGGCCTTATCGCTAACCCTAACTGTGCAACTATCATCGGCCTGGTTCCCACCTGGCCGCTGCACAAGCTCGCCGGCGTGAAGCGCATGATCGTCTCGACGTACCAGGCGGCTTCGGGCGCTGGTGCTCCCGGTATGGCCGAGCTCGAGGCCCAGCTGGCCGCCCTGGGTCGTGGCGAGGAGATTCCCGAGCCGCGCGCATTTGCCGCCCAGTTGGCGAGCAACCTGATTCCGCAGATTGGCGGCGTCAAGGAGGAGGGCTTTACCTCCGAGGAGATGAAGTTGCAAAACGAGGGTCGCAAGATTATGCACCTGCCCGAGCTGCGCGTGAACTGCACTTGTGTGCGCGTGCCTGTGCTGCGCTCGCACTCCGAGAGCATTACGCTCGAGTTTGAGCGCGACATTACGGTCGAGGAGGCCCGTGCTGCGCTGGCTTCTGCCCCGGGTGTCAAGCTGGTCGACGACTTGGGCGCCGAGGATGCGCACGACCGATTCCCCATGCCGATGGACACCTCCGACCAGGACCTGATTTGGGTCGGTCGCGTGCGCCGCGACATCTCGAACCCCGAGGCCGCGCGTGGCATCACCTTCTGGTGCTGTGGCGACCAAATCCGTAAGGGCGCGGCAACCAACGCCGTCCAGATCGCCAAACTGCTCTGCGAGTAGCGGTGGAACTGTCCGGCGGGGGCCGGACTTAGCTTTCAGAACGTCCTCGACCATGTGCGGCGCCTTGTCCTGCTCCTTCGGAGCTGCGGACAAGGCGCCGCACTGGTCTGCGGAGTGTTCTGAAAGCTGAGCCCGGCCCCGCCTGCGGTGACTCGGCTGCGAGCGGCCTGCGATGGGGCCGTTGTTGGTTGGGGCCGCTGGGCTGATGTGAGGGCACGTGGCCGTTGCGGGACCTGGTCCCGGCGGCGGCCTCGGCGCTTTGCGCCTGCCTCCTTTGGGGACTGCGGGTCCGTGACGGCAGCTGCGGCGCTTCGCGCCTGCTGCCTGAGGTGACTTTGGGGTTGGGGTGAATTGAAGTTGAATACTTTTCCCGAGAAGTGAACGACCTATTTTGGACCCCCGAAGCATTGGCATATTTTGACCGCTATTTCCTGCGGTTTTGCTGCGCGAATCCTGCGGTTTTGTAATCAAAAAGTGTGGATGCTTTGGGGTCCTATTTTTACTCGTTCACTTCTCGGGAAAAGTATTAGAGCTCAGCTGGCATGGGTACCGCTCTGGCGTCGAAGCCCCGCGTCTTCTTCTCTTGATTGGGGAAAGCGGCCTCGCTTAAACAATTACGAGCCTGCCCGGGCGTATCAGACAGGTTGTCTGCACAATTCGCGGTATTATGGTGCGGAGTTTTGAAAGGAGCCGCTGGTGGTCACGACGACGTTTGCTTCGCCTTTGGGCGAAATCCTGCTTGCCGCTGATGGCCGCGGCCTGACGGGGCTTTGGTTTGAGGGGCAGGAGCACTTTGGCTCCACGCTTCTCCGGGAAGACTCCGAACATGTTGAAGGGGCCGATGCGGTTTCCGGTGCTGGTGGCATGTCGTCGGCGAGTCCGGCTCATGGTGCGGCTTCTTCGGTGCTTGAGCGTTCGTGGGCTTGGCTGAATGCTTATTTTGCAGGGCAGGAGCCTCGGTATACGCCGCCGTTGCATATGATCGGTACGGCGTTTCAGCGTGAAGTTTGGTTTGAGCTGCTTTCTATTCCGCGTGGCGAGGTCGCCACGTATGGCGAGATTGCGGCTCGTGTCGCCGCCCGCCATCGGGTGCCGGGGAACGAAGACCCCGTTGTGTCTCCTCGTGCGGTGGGGGCTGCGGTCGCTCGCAACCCTATTTCGATTATCGTGCCGTGCCATCGCGCGGTTGCCGCCGACGGCTCGCTTAACGGATATGCCGGCGGGCTCGATCGCAAGGAGTGGCTGCTTCGGCTTGAGGGCGCGTACGAGGAATAACGTTCGAGCACTTTGCATAGCCAAGATGCCGTGAAAGAACGGGACACGCTTTCCGAATGGAGACTCAGACGGAAACCACGTCCCGGAATTCCGTTTTAAAGCGGGATGCGCTTTCCGAATGGCGTCCCAAGCGGAAACCGTGTCCCGGAATACAGCCTCAGAGTGGGACGCCGTTTCCGGTTGAGACCACCTGCTTGGACATCTTTCTACGCTCGCTTCTGCAGGGCGTAGATCGACTTATCCATGTTGAACAGGTAAGCCACGACGCAGACAATAAAGAACATCGGCAGATTACCAAAGCCGAAGACTTCGCAGCCAATAAGGATGGGTGCGAGCAGCGTATTGGTGGCGCTGCCAAAGACGGCTGCGTAGCCCAGCGCGGCGCAGAGTTCGGCGGGCATGCCGAGAAACCCGGCGAGTACGACACCCAGGCTGGCTCCGATGGAAAACAACGGCGTCACCTCACCGCCCTGATATCCTGCGGCAAGTGTGGCGATGGTGAGCACGAATTTGAGCGCCCAGTCCCAAGGCATGATGGCGACCTTACCGTTACCGTTGAGCGCCGCCGATATCAGGTTGGTGCCAAGGCCGCAGTATCGACCCTGCCACAGTGCGAACAGAATCGCCGATAGCGCGATGCCGATAGCGACGATGCGCGCATAGGGGTTGGGGAGCAGCCGCGCCGCAAGGGTCTTGGCATGCGCAAGGCACCAGGCAAAGGCACCGCCTACCATGCCAAACGCGATGCCTAGTACCGCAAGCCGTCCAAGACCGGGGAGATCAAGCGCGCATGAGGCGACAACGGCGACCTCAAACTTCTCGAGTCCCAGGGCACCGGAGGTCATACTTGCGGCGAGCGAGGCTGTAAGCGCGGGAAACAGCGCGCGGTATTCCATGCGTCCTGCGACCAGTACTTCGATAGCAAAGACCGTGGCAGCAAGGGGCGTTCGAAAGAGCCCGGCAAAGCCGGCGGCCATGCCGATAAGCAAAAACGTGTTGCCGGGGTCTCGGAAAGGTAGACGTCGGCCGATCCAATGTGAGACGGTTGCACCGATCTGCACGGCCACGCCCTCGCGTCCTGCACTGCCGCCAAAGAGGTGCGTCCCCCACGTGCTCAGCATAATGAGCGGCACCAAGCGCGGCGAGATGGCGTCCTCACGCCCGTGGCCTACGTCGAATACCAGGCTCATGCCGCGGTCGGTACCCTTGCCCCAAGCGTGGTAGGCAAACACGATGGCAAGGCCCATAAGGGCGAGGAAGGGGAGGAGCAGGGTGATGTGTTCGTCGCGGAAGGCGCCGATCGCCAAAAGCACGCGTCCAAAGAGCGCGCAGATGGCGCCAACGATGATACCGACGGGGATTCCGACGGCACCCATAAGCACAAGACCGCTATAGGTGTTGAGCAGACGTTTGATTCTGCTCGATGCGCTGCTTTCCGACACTTCTCCTCCAAAACAAAAAAGACTCCTGCCGCAGCGTGATGCCTAGGGGCATCACGTAACAGCAGAAGTCATCAGCAACAAGGCGGTTTAGGGTAACGCGGCAGCTTCTTGGCTGGCGCACCCAACGGAGACATTCATTCCGCAGTGGCATCATAGCGGTGGATACGGTTTGGGTCAAATGGTTGCCGTGGACAGTCCTGGTGCCTGCCCGCACCCTCGTTTCCCCATATAAAACCTGCCAAAATAAACCTGTCCCTTTTTGGTCGGTGCGAAATGGGTAATACTAAAGAGTTATCCGACCAGATGGGAATTAATCGATGGCTTATATCGAATTCAAAGACGTCGTCAAAGCATACGGCGAGGGTGACGCCCGCATTCACGCGCTGGACGGCGCGAGCTTTACGGTCGAGCGCGGTGAGCTCGCCATTATCCTGGGTGCTTCGGGTGCCGGCAAGACCACGGCGCTCAACATTCTGGGCGGCATGGATACGGCGACTTCCGGCACCGTAACGGTGGATGGGCGCGACGTGAGTTCCGCCAATGAGGCGCAGCTCGTGGAATACCGCCGCGCCGACGTCGGCTTTGTCTTCCAGTTCTATAACCTGGTTCCCAACCTGACGGCGCTCGAAAACGTCGAGCTTGCGGCGCAAATCTGCCCCGATTCGTTCGATGCCGAACAGACACTTCGCCAGGTTGGCCTGGGCGAGCGCCTCGCCAACTTCCCCGCGCAGCTTTCGGGCGGCGAGCAGCAGCGCGTGTCCATCGCCCGCGCACTGGCCAAGAACCCCAAGCTGCTCCTGTGCGATGAGCCCACGGGCGCGCTCGACTATAAAACCGGCAAGCAGATCTTGCAGCTGCTGCAGGATACCTGCCGCAAGCAGGGCATTACGGTCATCATCATCACGCACAACTCCGCGCTCGCGCCCATGGCCGATCGCCTGATCTGCTTTAAGAGCGGTCGTGTGGAGAGCGAGACGGTCCAGCAAAATCCCGTGCCTATCGAGACGATCGAGTGGTAGCGCCCATGGACCAAGATCGCCAAAACAGCCAAAACCACGATACGGAGCACGTGGGTAACGATCGGGAGTTCGCGACCTACCGTACCGCTCAAAGCTCAAATGATATGGCGCCGACGGTTTTTCGCCGTGGCATCTCCCGCACAATCCGAGGCAGTCTTAAGCGCTTCCTATCTATCGTGGTCATTACCGCGCTCGGCGTGAGCGTGATGTGCGGTCTTAAGGCGGGCTGCGAGGATCTGCGCGATTCGGTCGACGTCTATTTTGACCAGCAGAATGTCTATGACATTAACGTGCAGTCGACCTATGGCCTTACGCGCGACGATCTTGCGGCCATTCAAGAGGTCGACGGCGTCGAGACGGCCGAGGGCATCTACACCGAGACCGCCTACACCGCCGTGGGTACCACGCGCGAGCGTGTAGTCGTGCAGAGCTTTTCCAGGAAGAATATCGATCAACCGGTGCTGGTGAGCGGCGATTTGCCCGAGAGCGCCGGCGAGGTCGCGGTGACTTCGAAGTTCCTGAAGGCTTCGGGCAAAAAGCTCGGCGACACGGTGAGTTTTGCCGCCAATGACGCGAGCTCGTCGAACCAAAGCGCCAAGGACCAGTTTGCCGCGGGTGATTACACCATTACGGCCGAGGTCCTCGATCCTACTGATGTGAGCTCCGACTCGACAGTCAACGCCTTTCGCGCTGCTTCGGCTGCGGACTATAAGTTCTATGTGAGCGAGGATGCCGCGACATCTTCTTCCTACTCCGCGGTCCACGTGATCGTCGAGGGAGCCAAGAGCCTCAACTCCTATTCAGATGCCTACACGACAAAGATCAACGAGGTCAAGGGTAATATCGAGAAGATTCGCGACGAGCGTGAGGAGGTGCGCGTCCAAGAGCTGACGGTCGACGCGCCGGCAAGCTTGGATGCCTCCGAGCGCCAGGCGAATATGCTCTTTGGGATTGAGCAGGACAACATCAACCGCATGCCCCAGGGCAGTGAGGAGCGCGCTCGGGCTCAGGCCGATTTGGACCAGCGCCGCGCCGCCACCGACCAGCAGTTTGCCGATGCACGCGCCGAGCTTTCCGATCTGGGCGAATGCACTTGGTACATCCAGGATCGCGGTAACATCGCAAGCTACTCAAGCGTCGAGAGCGACAGCTCTTCGATTGAGGCCATTGCCACGGTTTTCCCATTTATTTTCTTTGTCGTAGCCGTGCTCATCAGCCTTACCACCGCCACTCGTATGGTCGAGGAGGAGCGCACGCTCATTGGCTTATACAAGGCGCTCGGCTATTCACGCGGGCGAATCCTGTCCAAATACGTGGACTACTCGCTGTGGGCATGTCTGTTCGGCGGCGTACTCGGCAACATCATCGGATTTGTGGGGTTGCCGCTGTTCCTGTTTACGGTGTTCGACGACATGTACTCACTGCCCCAGATGCTGCTTTCGTACGACATCGTGTCCTCGATCGTCTCGGTGGCGCTGTTTACCGTGGGCGTGGTGGGTGCCACGATTATCGCCTGCCGCCACGAGATGGCCGAGACCCCAGCCTCGCTTATGCGTCCCAAGGCCCCGCGAGCCGGCTCGCGCATCTTGCTTGAGCGCATCGGCTTTATTTGGCGCCGCATGGGCTTTTTGAACAAGGTGGCAGCGCGTAACCTGTTCCGCTACAAAAAACGTGCCTTTATGACCATCTTCGGTATCGCCGGCTGCACGGCGCTCGTGATCTGCGGTATGGGCATCCGCGATACGTCGGTGGCGCTTTCGCCCAAACAGTACGGGCACATCACGCGCTATGACTTGCTGGCGGTCGCCAATCCCGATGACTATGCTCAGACGTGTGCGGCGCTGGAAGAGCGTAGCGCGGCCAGCGACTCCGGCGTACGCGTGACCTCGACCCTGCCGATTATGACCGACAACGTCACCTTTACGTTTGGCGGTAAGAGCGAGACCGTACAGCTCATCGTGGTGCCCGATGACCGCACGAATGACCTGGACGATTACGTGCGCCTGGAGGATGAGTCCAAAGAACCGCTCGCCCTGCGTGACGGGGACGTGTATTTAAGCAAGAGTTCACAGCTGGTGCTGGGGATTCAGCCGGGCGATACGGCGCAGGTCCAGGATTCGTCGCTCAATGTTACCAAGGTCAAGGTTAGCGATATCTCGCTCAATTATTTGGGCAACACGCTTTATATGACGCAGGGCACCTATGAGCGCGCGTTCGGCCGAAGCGCGCGTCTTAACGGCATCTTTGTGCTGCTTAAGGGCTCGTCGGCCGACCAGATTGCGTTTAGCAAGAAGCTTAAGAGTGACGGTTGGCTTACGATTTCGAGTACGGCCGAGCATTGGGAGAACTATGAGTCGAACTTTACGATTATCAATTCGGTCGTAGTGCTTGTGACCTTTATGGCGGCGTGCCTGTCGTTTGTGGTGGTGTTTACGCTGTCTAATACGAATATTTCGGAGCGCGAACGCGAGCTGGCGACCATCAAGGTGCTGGGCTTCCGCCGTGGCGAGGTGCACCACTACGTCAATAAGGAGACGTTGATCCTTACGGCGATTGGCACCGCATTGGGCGTGCCGCTGGGTGGCCTGCTTGCCGAGAGCTTTACGTACGTTCTTCAGATGCCGTCGCTGTACTTTGATGTTGAGGTCGAGCCGCTGAGTTTCGTGCTCGCTGTGGTGCTTTCATTTGGCTTTACGTTTATCGTCAACCTCGCCACCAACCGTACCCTCAACAAGATTGACATGGTCGGTGCCCTCAAGAGCGCCGAGTAACCTGTTCTTGGATTCAAGTTGTAGCGAGCTGTGACGTGCCGCAGTCGCTTTATTGCATAAACCGCCCCGCAGAATGCATATTTTGGCGGGGCGGTTGCTTTTTGCCCGCAGGTACCCCCAGAGGCGGCGTGCAAATTCCGGAGAATTCAGCATTCCGGAGTCCACGAGTATGGGAGCGGGCGCACAAAACTGCGCTGAAAGCCCTGATTCTGAGCTCCCAACGCCTCAAGAGCCGCTCGTTTTTACAAGATGCGGCCCATGGCGCCTGCCTTTCGCCCAAAATTCAGTATGCAGGCACCCTCGGCTGCTGAAAACTCCCAAAAATGCACGGCGCCTCCTGCCCTAGGCACCCGCAGCAAGAAGACGAATAACCTCGGCGAGCATGTAAACGCAGGGCCCTCCGACCCCGACCGACGATTTCGATTGGCGACCTTTGACGGAGTCAAGGGAGGAGCCAAATCGAAATACGTCGGGCGGGGTCGGAGGGCCCGATGGGATGGATTTCGGCCGAGGCTATTCGTCGCCGAAGCTGATGCCCAGCGCCTTGGCCTCGCGTACCAGGTCGCTCTGGGGATCGACAAACTTGAGCTTGCCGGCGACCTCCTCGAGCGGCATGTGGCACATCTTGCCGTCACGCAGGGCAATCATGTAGCCAAACTCGCCGCGTAGGCAGCCCAGTGCCGCCTCAACGCCGCACTGGGTCGCAAAGATGCGGTCCTGGGCGTCGGGCTGACCGCCGCGCTGCGTGTGGCCGGGGATGGCGACGCGGGTCTCTCGACCGGTCTTGGCCTCGATTTCCTTGGCAATGTCGTAGACAATCGACGGACTCGTGCGCTCGGCGAGCTTCTTCTTGTACTCCTTCTTGGGCAGCGCCGCGTCCTCCTTGGAGATAGCGCCCTCGGCGACGGCCACGATCGTAAAGCGGCTGCCGGTCTCCATGCGATGCTCGATGGTCTTGATGACGTTACCCATGTCGTAGGGAATCTCGGGAATCAGGATGACGTCCGCGCCGCCCGCGACGCCGGCGTACAGCGGGATCCAGCCAACCTTGTGGCCCATGATCTCGATAACGAACACGCGGCCGTGACTCGAGGCGGTGGTGTGGATGTCGTCGATGCACTTGGTGGCGACGTCGATGGCGCTCGTAAAGCCAAATGTCATTTCGGTGCCCCAGGTGTCGTTATCGATGGTCTTGGGCAGAGCGATAACGTTGAGGCCCTCTTCGCGCAGGCGGTTGGCAGTCTTGGTGGAGCCGTTGCCGCCCAGCATAAACAGGCAGTCGAGTTGCAGCTTGTGATAGGTGTGGACCATCGCGGGCACCTTCTCGACACCGTCGGCCTCGGGAATGTCCAGGCGCTTGAACGGCGTGCGGCTCGTGCCCAAAATGGTGCCGCCGCGGGTGAGGATGCCGCTAAAATCGGCGGGCGTCATGACGCGGAACCTGCTGTAGATAAGGCCCTGGTAGCCGTCCTCAAAACCATAGATCTCGATAGGTTCTTCGCTATTGGTCATAAGCGTTTTGACGATGCCGCGCATGGTGGCGTTGAGCGCCTGACAGTCGCCGCCACTGGTAAGAAGACCGATCCTAAGCATGATGAATCCTTCCGGGCAAGTTATAACATGCGCATAAGTTTACCCCCGCACACTGTTGATACGGGGGTAAAACGTGTTAGCTCAAGCGTATAGAAATGTAAACAACGTCAGGCGAGCGTAAGGTCGACGGGCATGGCTCCTTACAGCGCGAAGGCGTCGACGTCGCCCCAGTGGCGGCGCAGCGTAATAGCGGCGGCGGGTTCGGTATTGTCAAAGACGACCGACCATTGCGTATTGCTGGTGATGTCTTCCGGATTGGGCTCTTGCGCTGCAGCGCGCAGGGCTTCCCAGGCAATCGTTTCGTCCTGGGCACCGACATGGGCGTCAAGGACATCGGCAATTGCGACGGCGCGCTCTTTACCATGGCCCAGCTCGCCGTTCCTTTGGTTGGGCAGCACTTCGTCGCCATAGCAGGGGTAGAAGTTCGTAACCTGGCGTACAGGAGTCGCTTGGAAAGCGCGGTCCGGATCGTGCGGATCCCACTCTACTACGCGCGCGTCACCGGTGGCGTCGTTGATAAAGAAGTGATAATCGCGTCCTGCCATGGCGTGCATGTCGTAGGCGGAAAGCAGGTCGACAGCTTCTTGCGTGGTGGCGGCACGGTCGAGCACCAGACGGATGGCGAGCGAGGTATTGATGACAGGGCGTTGCGTGTCCTGGTCACAGGGCTTGGAATCAAGGGTGAGTACGGCAACGGAAACGCCGCATTCGTTAACACCGTCGAGCTGGGCAAACGGACCCATGAGTGCGGCGGCGCGTCCGGCGACGGAGTCAAGCGGAGTGTTATCGCCCAGGTTGTTAAGGGCGGCAAACCCGATGGAGGCATAGCCGCCGCGTGGGTGATTGCGCACCAGCAGCGCCGAGGTGTCGTCCTTAAAGTCGTAATTGCGACCGGTGCGCACGCGGCCTTCGGCATCTACGGCGACAAAAGCGCTGCAGGCAAACTGGGGAGCCTGGACATGTGCCGGCATACCGGGCAGCACCTGCGCCACCACGGCATCGATGTAGGCCTGGTCGTCGCGCACGCCAGCGGCGATGATGCGATCAAGATCGTAGTCGTAGGCGATGTCGATTGCGTACAGGTCATAGCCATCCGCGTAGCCGGTCAAGCGTCTGAGCGACGCGGCGGACTTGATTTGCTTGCGGTAAACGATACCGGTGGCAGCGGCAAGGCCGACGGTGACTCCCGCGACACCGCAGGCGATGGCAATGTTACGTGGCTTCATGACGGCTCCTCTCGTCCTGTTGGCGTAATTATCGCAAAAGGAGCGCGGGCATGATGGCTCAACCTGGTGAGCGGCACGGGATTAAACATGGAATGAAGAGTGCGGCGCTGGCGTGGCGGGGTATGCTGGAGGGGACCATCAACCCAGCGAAAGGGGAGAGCATGACGGATCAGGAAACGCCCGAGCGCGCGCATGTGACGGCCGACGATATCGAGGCCGCCAACGACCTTATCGACTTTATCGAGGCGTGCCCCAGCATGTTCCATACGGCGGCGACCATTATGGCCGAGCTCGACGAGGCGGGCTTTACCTACCTGCCCGAGAATGCGGCGTGGGACATCGAGCCGGGCGGGCGTTATTACACGCAGCGCAACACCTCGAGCGTTATCGCCTTTAAGGTGGGCGAGGACCTGGCCGCGACGTGGGGCGAGGACGGCGTTGCCGGCGACTATCATTTTCAGCTCACGGCGTCGCACAGCGATTCTCCGACGTTTAAGGTCAAGGCCGTGCCCGAGCTTGACGGCGCGGGCGAGACGCTGCGCCTGAACACCGAGGCCTACGGTGGCATGATCGACTACACCTGGTTCGATCGCCCGTTGGCGCTGGCTGGACGCGTGTTGGTGCGCGAGGGCGACCGTATTGAGAGCCGCCTGCTTGCCACCGAGCGCGAGGTCGCTATCATTCCGAGTCTTGCTATCCATATGGACCGTGGCGTCAATGAGGGCTTTGCACCCAACCGCGCTGTCGACCTGTGCCCGCTCATCAGCGCCGGCGAGCTTAAGCAGGGCGACTTCGATGCTCTGATCGCCGACGAACTGGACGTCGAGCCCGAGCAGATTTTGGGCCGCGATCTGTTTCTGGTCAATCGTCAGGACGCGCACATTTGGGGCTGGGCCGACGAGTTTATCTCGACGCCCAAGCTCGACGACCTAGCCTGCGCCTACACCTCGCTGCAGGCATTTTTGGGCGCCGAGAATGCACATGACATCTCGGTCTTTTGCTGCTTCGACAACGAGGAGGTTGGCTCCGAGACCAAGCAGGGCGCCATGTCGACGTTCTTGGCCGATGCGTTGCGTCGCATTAACGGGTCGCTGGGCTTTGATGACGAGTCGTACCACCGTGCGCTTGCCGCCTCGATGCTCGTGAGCTGCGACAACGCGCACGCCGTGCATCCCAACCACGCCGAGAAGTGCGATGCCCACAACCAGGTCGTGCTCAACGGCGGTATCGTCATCAAGGAAGCCGCCAACCAGCACTACTGCACCGATGCCTTTAGCCGCGCAGTGTTCCAGGCCATCTGCGATGACGCAGACGTGCCCACGCAAGCCTTTGCCAACAAGAGCGATATGGCGGGTGGCTCCACGCTCGGCAATCTGTCCAATATGCAGGCGAGCATGCACGCCGTGGACGTGGGCCTGCCGCAGCTGGCCATGCACTCGAGCTACGAGACCGGTGGCGTGCGCGACGTGATGTACGCGATTCGTGCCCTCACGGCTTTCTACGAGCGCGACCTAAACATCAACGGTGCCGAAAGTGTGGAGCTCTAAAACCTGCCAAAAAAGGACGGGTTTATTTTGGCAGGTTTTATCTGGGCAAATGCCGCAATGTCAACGGTAAGACGGAGCTGCTAAGGCTTGCAGATGAAGCCGACGCCAGCGAAACCGCCTCAGGTAGAGCAAAAGTCAGCGAGAGCCCGCCGTTTGAGCCAAGGTGCCGTGAAATGAAAAGGCGCTGACCTTCTGGTCGCGCCTTTGAAATTGAACGGCAGATTGGCCGAACGGCGGGCTCGCAGCGTCGAGGGGTTCCGGCGTTTGGTAAAACGCCGGAACAATCTAATGCTCAATCCAACAACGTAAAGTTTCGCCGGCCAGCAGGTGACGCAGATTCTCCGCGGCGATGTCGACCACGTTATTGAGCGTGGCGGCTAGGTGGAACCAGCCGGAGACGTGCGGCGTGATGAGCATGTTGGGTGCATCCCACAGCGGGCTTGTGGCGGGCAGCGGCTCGGGATCGGTGACGTCGACCGCGGCGCCGGCGAGATGCCCCGATTCCAGAGCGGCAACCAGGTCGTCGGCGACCACAAGATCGCCGCGGCCGCCGTTGGCAAAGAACGCGCCCGGTTTCATCGCGGCGAAGAACTCGGCGTTCGCCAGGCCGCGGGTCTCGGGCGTGCTGGGCATAAAGGATGCGACGATGTCGGCCTCTGCCAGGCGCTCAGACAGGGCATCCATGTCGTCCATGTCCTCAAACACAATGGGGTAGACGAGCGGATGGCGCTTGATGCCGCGGACGTGCGCACCCATGCTGCGGCAGAGCGTGGCAAAGTGGCCACCGATATCGCCTGCGCCCAGCACCAGCACGTTGGCGTTTTTGAGCGAGGTGACCGGCCCCAAATCCTCCCAGCGATGCTCGCGCTGCAAGTCGTGATAGCCGGGCAGGCGCTTCATCATGGAAAGGACCATGGCAAACATGTGCTCGCTCACGGCCTGACCGTAGGCGCCGATCGAGCAAGACAGCTTGGCTTCAGCCGGCACGGTGCCGGCGGCAAGGTAGTCGTCATAGCCGGCGGTCTGCAATTGCAACAGCTGGAGATGGTCGCATGCCGTGAGCATGTCAGGGTCGATGTTGCCCAGGATCACGTCGGCATCGGCGACCTGTTCGTGCGTGATGTCGCCGGCGCTCGTGTAGATAAAATCCTCGCCCGGAGCGCTCGACTCAAGAATTGCACGATGGCGGTCGTTGACGGGCAGCAAAACCAGGATGTTCACAAGCATTCCTCTCCGCTCAACCTGCCAAAAAGGGACAGGTTTATTTTGGCAGGTTTTATCAGGCAAAACGTTCAAATAAAACGCCGGAGGCAAGACGAGCGTGCTCGTCAGCATCTGGCGCATCTACGGCTACCAGCTCAGCAGCTCGTAGCCGTTCTCGGTCACCACGAGCTGTACCTCGCACTGGGCCGAGTCGCTGCCGTCCTTGGTGCGCACGCACCACCCATCGCCCTTGCTAATCTTAATGTCGGGTGCTCCGGCGTTGACCATGGGCTCGATAGTAAAGACCATGCCCGGAACCATGATAGTGTCTACGTCGGGCGCCTCGGTGGTAAAGCCCACAAACGGGTCCTCGTGGAACTCCTTGCCAATGCCGTGGCCACCGTACTCGCGCACCACGCTAAAGCCGGCGTCCTCGACCGTCTTTTGTACGGCCTCGGCCATCACGGAGAGCGGCAGCCATGGCTTGACGGCTGCCAGGCCCGCCTCCACGCTGGCGCGGGTGACGTCGACCAAGCGCTGGCGCTCGGCCGAGACCTTGCCGATGCAGAACATGCGGCTCGAGTCGCTAAAATAGCCGTCTAAGATCGTTGAGCAGTCCACGTTGATGATGTCGCCCTCGTGCAGTACGTCCGTATCGCAGGGAATGCCGTGGCAGACTACGTCATTGATCGAGGTACACACGCTCTTGGGGTAGCCCTCGTAGTTGAGGTCGGCCGGCGTTCCACCATGCTCGACGGTGTAGTCGTAGATCATCTGGTCGATCTGGTTGGTGGTCATGCCCGCGGTGATATGCTCACCCACATAATCGAGCACGCCCACGTTGATGGCGGCCGAGCGCTTGATGCCCTCGATATCGGCAGGCGTCTTATAGAGCGTGCGGGGCAGGACGTTCCAGCCCTCTTCCCACAGGCGCTCGAGGCGCTCATCAAAGGAGCTGTGACATTTCTTGTATTTTTTGCCGCTGCCGCACCAGCAAGCGTCGTTGCGGCCAGGCACGGGTCCATTGTCAAACATGGCTAACTTCCTTTCATCCGAGGCTAGTATAGCCCACCCGCAGAGCAGCTAATTTGGGACGGGGCTTTTTTGACTGCTTTTGTCCGCGCGGCCTTGCGCCGCCCATATCGCTCCCAAAAGCAGTCAAAAAAGCCCCATCCCAAATTAGCTGCTCTTGGGCAGACGGGTGCTAGTAACTCACCTGGCAGGGGATGCCGAGGGCGCGCACGCGTGCGGCAATCGCGTCGAGCGCCTTGGGAGCCGCTTTAGCAAGGCCGGCGACTGGTGTCTCGCGCGCCACCGTGTAGATGGTCGCCTCCTGCGGACGAATGCGCTCGAGCGCCGCAAGCCAAGGGCCGACGTATTCGTCGCCCGTGTTGTCAATAGACTTGCCTTGGTACTCGCCGGTTAGGAATAGCGTCTGAATGATAACGTGGCCATCAAAGCTCGCGAACGTCTCGATCTGGTGCTCGACGTCGTAGGGACCAACGGGCTGGTCGAGCAGCTGGATAAATGCCGGATCGACCGTATCGAGCTTGAGGATGTTGTCGTCGACCATCATGAGCGCATCATGCACCTGGGGACGGTCGGCGCGCGTGCCGTTGGAAAGCACGGCGATCTTGGTGTTTGGGGCAAGCTCGTCGCGCAGCGCGACGGCACCGGCGATGGCCTGCGGAAACTCCGGTGCGGCAGTGGGCTCGCCGTTGCCTGCGAAGGTGATCACATCGGGGAGCTCGCCCTCGGCTGCCATCTCGCGCAGCTTTGCTTCGAGCGCGTCGAGTACTACGGCGGCTGTGTTGCACGGCTCATGGCAGGGGCGCTCGGCGTTGAGGCCGTTTTCGCAGTACATGCAGTCGAACGTGCAGATTTTGCCGCTGGCCGGCATCATGTTGACGCCGAGCGAGAGACCAAGGCGACGGCTGCGAACGGGCCCAAAGATAGGGCTGGCATTCAAAAACGTAGACATAGGCATATGCTCCTCTAGACAATTGTGCCTAAGCATAGCATCGGCTCCAAAACAAGGTGCGGGCTCTTGCTTTACAAGTTTCGTTTTTTCACGTCGCTCATGATGCTGTGCCATGAAAAGCCTCGGCTCGGGTACAGTTAATCTGTTAACAAGGCATAAGGCAATGCGGGTCCATCCAACCGTACTGACGTGCAACTGGATGGGCATTGATGATGGGGGCACAACATGGATTTTACGGTCGAAAATGCGGGCACCACGATTGCCTGCCGCGAGTATGCCGGCCCGGATGTATCGTCCGATGCGCCCGCCTTGGTGTGCGTGCACGGTGCGTGCGTCGACGGCACATTTTTTGACGGCATCGCCCGCGAGCTCGCCTGTGGCTATCGCGTCATTGCCTATGACCGCCGTGGTTGCGGCGAGAGCGACGATGCGGCAGACGGACGCTACGATCTGGCAGTTCAGGCTGCCGACCTGCGAGCTGTTATCCAACATGCCGGCGCCCCGGCAAATGTCCTCGCGCACAGCGCCGGTACGTTGGTGGCGCTGGAGCTTCTTCGCACCGAACCCCATCTCGTCGCCCGTGCGATTTTGCATGAGCCGGCTGTGTCGGCCGAAGGCGTCGGCATGGGCGCAGCTCCGGTTTTGCTCGATATGATTGCGGCTGGAAAGGTTTCAAGGGCGCTCCGGCTTTTCTTGGGAGCCCTCGGCGACTTGGACCCCGAGGCTCCTGGGACGACCGAAGCGGAAGCCAAACATGCCCTGCGCAATGGTCGTTGCTTCATGGCCAATGAATACGGAACAAATATGACTTACGTTCCCAATTGGGATAGTGTCCGCGCATCGAAGTCCGTTGCTGCTGTGCTTCTCGGCGAGCTTTCGGTCGGTACGCCCCGCGAGGCTGGTACGCGAGCGGCTGCCGAATATCTCGATTGCCCCCTCGTGACGATCCCGGGCGCGCATAACGGTCTGCGCGATCGTCCCGTTACGGCGGCAAACGCCGTTCGCGATGTCTTGGAGCGTTAGCGCGCTCGATGACCTGCGGGGAGGGAGACTGTTGGCGTTTCGTCATTGTTAACGAATGCGCCCATAACCGCGCGCCCGCGGCTCCATTACCGCTGTTTGCCAGGTCATAAAAATGCAACGATAATCGCGCATTTGCCTGCAGCTGTTAGATGATACCCTTGTATCATTTGATATGCGCCGTTGCCGTGCGTGACGATAGAAAGGGCCCCATATGCTCAATAATCACGAGGCAAATCTAACCGACGAGGAGGCTGCCGCTGAGGTCGCCCGCGTCGCGAAGACCTACCCCGTGGTGCGTTTGCTGTCGGCCGATCAGATTAAGAGCGAGCCTAACTGCTTGCTCGCCGGCGATCGCTGCCCTTGTCTGCGTCAGTCGAGTCTTGAGGCCTTGGCAGATTCGGGTGAGGTGTCGGAGCAACTGCTCAACGATGGTGTTGAGTACCGCGCCCGTCTGCGCCCTCTAAAGGTCGAGGGTGAGCCTCACGTCTTGCTGATGGTGCGTCCGATTGATGAGCAAGAGGCCACAGAAGAGGACCTTGTCTACACCGACGTGCTGACGGGCGTGCGCAATCGCCGATATTACGAGGAAAAGCTCCGTAGCGCCCGCATGAATGCCGGCGTTGCGATGATCGACCTTGATGATTTTAGGGTCTTCAACGATACGTGTGGCCGTCATGCCGGCGACCTTGCGCTCGGTGCTGTGGCGACAGCCATGCGCAGCGGAATCCGTTCGACTGACGAGCTTGTGCACTATGGCTGCGACAAGTTTGTGGTCGTCATGCCCAATATTCCCTCCGATGACTTCACCCGTCGCCTGCATCAGGTATCCGATGCCGTTCATGCCACGATTATTCCGGGCCATGAGCACGCGAGCTTGACGGCATGTGTTGGTGGCGTTCTCATTCATGGCGAGACGGTCGATGAGGGCGTTGGCCGCGCCGTCCAGTTATTGAGCCGCGCTAAGGCAAAAGCCGGTACGGTCGTGACCGATGCCGATTCCATCGAGGCCTTCCAAAGCGAAAAGCCTTTGGTGCTTATTGTCGATGACTCCGAGATGAACCGAGCCATTCTCAACGAGATGCTTAAGGATGAGTATTGCATCCTCGAGGCTGATAACGGTCGTGCGGCGCTCGACATGGTCGACCGCTATGGCGATGAGTTGTCGCTCGTGCTGCTGGATATTGTCATGCCGGGCGTAAGCGGCTTTGAGGTGCTGGCCGATCTGTCGCGCCGATCGGTTAGTGACAATCTACCTGTCATCATGATTTCGAGCGAAGATTCCGATGATATGGTTCTGCGCGCGTACGAGCTGGGCGCCTCGGACTATATCAGTCGCCCGTTCGATGACCGCATTGTGCGTCGTCGCGTCAACAATATTATTCGACTGTATGCCAAACAGCGTCGTCTGACGAGTCTGCTGTCGCAGCAGTACAATGCGCGCGTCAATAACAGCCGTATACTCGTCGACATCATGGCGAGCGTCATGGAAGTCCGTAATGGCGAAAGCGGCAGGCATGTCACGCATATCGAGAAGTTGACTGAGCTGCTGCTTGGCGACTTGGCGCGACGGAGCGACAAGTACTCTCTTGGCAACGAGGAGCGTTCTTCGATTGCGTTGGCGTCGGCGCTGCACGATATCGGCAAGATGTCGATCGACGATGCGATTCTCAACAAGCCCGGACGTCTGACGCCCGAAGAGTTTGAAATAATGAAGACGCATACTACCATTGGCGCCGACATGCTGCGCAATCTGGGCAGAAACCATGAAGGAAGTGCCCTTTTGGACTATGCGTACCAAATCGCCCGCTGGCATCATGAACGTTGGGATGGTACGGGCTATCCTGACGGTCTTAAGGGCGACGATATCCCCATTGCCGCTCAGGTGGTCTCGGTGGCCGATGTGTACGATGCGTTGACGAGCGTGCGTGTGTACAAGGACGCCATTTCGCAAGAAGAGGCGATTCGGATGATTCTGGACGGTGAGTGCGGCGCTTTCAATCCGCTGCTTATCGAGTGTCTGCTCGAAGTGCGCGATCGCATTGCCGAGACGCTGGAGCGCCCTGCGGACGTTGTCGCGTTCCCTTCGGTTTAAGCTAGGCAAAGGGACGCCCCGTCGGACCATGTGGCCGGCGGGGCGTCCTTATCTGTTGTGCGGTTCGCGAACTAGCGGGCCTGCTTTACCTTGGCCGCCGCCTCGACAAACGACTTCCACAGGTTAAAGTCGGTCTCGAGCGTCTGCCAGGTGTACTCGGGATGCCATTGCACGCCCAGGCAGAAAGGCTGGCCTTCGACTTCGATGCACTCGGGAACGCCGTCGGTTGCCTTGGCGACCAAGCGCGTGCTCTTACCCAGACGCTCGACGCAGCAGTGGTGTGCGGAGTTGGTCTGGATCAGCCTGTGCCCGCCAACCGCGCGCTCCAGAAGCGAGCCCGGCACGACCTCGACGGGATGCACGGGGTCGTTGAGCACGTGGGTATGGCGCCACTGCGTGCGGCCCTCGCGCGCGCCCAGGCTCGGTACGTCCATGCACAGGGTGCCGCCGGTGGCGACATTGAGCAGCTGCGTGCCGCGGCAGGTGGTAAAGAGCGGCTTTTTGGCGCGGAGCACCTCGTCGACCAGCTTAAACTCAAAGCTATCGCGGATCTCGCAGCAGAGGGTGGGGTCGTAGGGTCGATCATCGCCCCAACGTTTGGGATTGACATCGGGGCCGCCGGGAATGGCGATGCCGTCGGCGATATCGACGTAATGACGGATAACATCAATGTCCTCGGTGATGGACATCTGCAGCGGCAGGCCGCCGGCGGCAAGGATGGCATCGACAAAAACACTGGCGATTTCCTCGTTGGGGGAGAGCGTCTCGCTTAAAAACGGCTTTGCCTCTTCCCAACGCGGCGCCACCAGGATGAGCGGGCGGTCGGCGGGGGCAACGTCGACGTGCGGGGTATAGGACGAGGAAGTACGTGTTCCGATCATGGGTGCTGCTTTCGAATCTGTAGGTGACAGGGCGCATGAGAGACGTGGGACAACACTTTCAATGGATTTGTCCCACGGGGTTGCTGGTTAGTGGCCCTTGATGGAGTTGAGGAAGTCCTGGGCGCGCTTGGTCTGGGGGTGGTCGAAGAACTCGTCGGGCGTGCCGGTTTCCACGATTTGGCCGTCGGCCATAAACACGACGCGATCGGCCACGCGGCGGGCAAAGTTCATCTCGTGCGTAATGACGATCATCGTCATGCCCTGCTGGGCCAGACGGACCATGACCTCGAGCACCTCGTTGATCATCTCGGGGTCAAGGGCGCTCGTGGGCTCATCAAAAAGCATGGCCTTGGGTTGCATGGCAAGCGAGCGGGCGATGGCTACGCGCTGCTGCTGGCCGCCCGAGAGCTGTGCGGGCACCTTATCGGCCTGTTCGGCAACGCCCACGCGGCCCAGCAGGTCCATGGCGCGCTCGCGGGCCTCGTCCTTGGAGACGCCCAGCACGTCGACCGGTCCCAGCATGACGTTCTGCAGCACGGTCATATGTGCGAACAGGTTGAACTGCTGAAACACCATGCCCAGCTCGGCACGCATACGGGCAAGGTCCTTGCCTTCCTGCGGCAGGGGCTCGCCCTCGATGAGGATCTCGCCCGAGTCGATGGTTTCCAAGCGGTTGATGGTTCGGCACATGGTCGACTTGCCCGAGCCCGAGGGGCCGATCACGACGACGACCTCGCCGCGGTCGACCGAGAGATTGATGTCGTTGAGGACGTGCAGATCGCCATAGTGCTTATCGACGTGTTTGAGCTCGATCAGCGGCTGATTGCCGGTGGAAGAGGTGCTCTGTGCCATGGTGCTCGGCTCCTTATGACTGGAAATGGTAAAGCGTTAGCGGATGATGGTCGCGCCGGTCTTGTGCGAAACGTAGACAGCGGCCTTGTTGATCGCGACGTTGATGAGGATGTAGATGACCGCGATTACCAGGTAGACCGACACGAGGGCGTCGTAGTTGGTAATGAGCACGCGGGCATTTTGCATGAGGTCGGGGTAGCTCACCACGTAGGCGACGGTGGTGTCTTTGACTACGACCACAAGCTGCGAAATCAACGACGGAATGATAAACCGAATCGCCTGCGGCAGCACGATTTTAAAGGTGATTTTAGCTTTGGAGAGACCGAGCGCTTGGGCTGCCTCGACCTGCCCGCGCGGTACGGCGTTGACGCCCGCGCGAAAGATCTCGGCCAGCACGCCGGCTGCAGCGAGCGCGACGGGGAGCGTGAGCATCCAAAACGACGGCAGCGCAATTTTGTACTGAGGCAGCACCAAAAAGAAGAAGTAGATGAACAGCAGGCTCGGTACGCCGCGGAAGAAATCGGTGAGCACGCGGCAGACCAGCTGCAGCGGCTTAATGTCGCTGGTGCGGCCGAGCATAAGGGCTAGGCCCAACACCAGCGCGATGGCGCCAGCGGTGAGTGCGACTTTAACGGTGCCCTCAAAGCCGGCAAGCAGGAACTTCCAGGTGGTGAGGTGCGTAAAGAAATACCAATAGTGGACCGAAAGCTGACCGGTCACATAAAAGCGCTGCAACACGAGGACGGCGAGCGCAGCGACGGCAACAAGCGAGATAGCGGTGCCGATGCGAATCTTGGCGCGCATCTTGGGGCCGGGAGCCTCGTAAAGCGCATCGCGCATGGTGAGCGCAGAAGAGGAGTGCTTGCTCATCGGAGGATCCTCACCTTCTTATCGATGTAGTTGCCAATGTGGCTCACCACAAAGGCCGTGCCCAGGTAGCCGAGCGCCGAGATAAAGAACGCGGCGACGCCGCCGAGCGAGCGCGTGTTGATGTAGCTCACCACGCCGGTGAGCTCCTGCGGTTGAAGCGGTACCTGGCTGCCGAGTGCGGTGGTGAGCATGACGGCGATAAAGAGGTTGGTCATGGGCAGCACGCTCGAGCGCAGCGCCTGCGGAATCACGATCTTGGCGAGGATACGGCTGAAGCTCATGCCGAGCGAGCGCGCGGCTTCCACCTGGCCGACGCCGACGGTGTTGATGCCGCTCATAAAGTTCTCGGAGCCAAAGGCCGAGCCCAAAAGGACCGTGGCGACGACAACGCAGGTGCGGTAGGGCAGGACGACCTTGAGCGGCGGCAGCGCATAGACGACGATGATAAGCAGCGCGATGCCGGGGATGTTACGGAAGACCTGAACATACAGGTCGCCAAAAATGCGCAGCGGCTTGAGCGGCGACACGCGCATCACGGTGACAGCGACGGCCAGCACCATGGCGATGGCAAACGACTCAAGCGTCATGCCCCAGGTTGCTAGCAGCGCGTCGATATAGTTCTGGCCATAGAGCGACCAGAGCTCGGAGAGACTCATGCGGACCTCCCGCCGATAAGGAAAGGGGCTCCCGTGTGTACGGAAGCCCCGACAACTCAGTGTGGAAACAGTTTAGCGCAATAAAGCGCATCGTGCGTTTCCGTATGGTTTCGTAGCGGCCGTTACTGGGCTCGCTGTCTAGGCGCCGATCTCGGGCAGCTCGGGAACGTTGGTGTCGCCCGTGCGATCGCCGATGCAGATCTGCCACAGCTCGGTCCAGGTGCCATCGTCCTCGATCTTCTTAAGGAAGTCGTTGACAAAGGCGACGCCGTCGGAATCGAGCGGCAGGCCGATGCCGTAGGGCTCTTTGCTGCCGAAGGGCTTGCCGGCGATCTTGTACTTACCGGGCTCGCGGACCAGGGCGCTCTGCTGCATGTTGTTGTCGATGACGTAGGCGTCAACGCGGCCCTGCTGAAGTGCCTGGCGGGCCTCCTCGTCGGTCTTGAACTCCTGCTGGCTGGCCTTGGGGGCGAACTCCTCCAGGATGGCGGGGCCGTTGGAGCCGGACTGGACGGCGACGTTCTTGTCGGCCAGGTCGTCGACGCTCTTGATGTCGTCGTTGTCGGCGAGCACCAGGATGGCCTGCTGGGTGTAGTAGTAGGGGCCGGCAAAGGAGACAAGCTTCTTGCGCTCATCGGTAATGGTGTAGGTGGCAAAGACGGCATCGACCTGGCCGTTCTGCAGGACGGACTCACGAGTGTCCGAGGTCACCTGGGTGATCTCGACCTTGTTCTCGCCCAGAATGTAGTTGGACAGGAGCTGCGCGATGCCGGCGTCGAAGCCACGGGTCTTGCCGTCCTTCTCGTTGAGGAGGGAGAAGAGCGTGGAGGTCTGAACGCCACCGATCTTAAAGACGCCGGCGTCCTTGACGGCCGTGGCCCAGGTGCTGGCGGCGATGGCGTCATCATCGGCCTTGGGGCCGTTGTCGACGAGCTTGTCGAATGCCTTGGCATCGAGCGTGGTGGAAGCCTCGGTGTCCTCGGGACTCTTGGAGGAGCCGGCGGCGGAACCCTTGTCGGCCTCGGCGCTGGTGTCGGAGCAGCCGGCAAGACCAAGGCCGGCGACGGTTGCAAAGGTGGCGGCGATGAAGCCACGACGGTCGAGAACGACCTGCTGGGAGAGGTTCTTGCTCATGGTAGAACACCTTTCTCAATAAAATCCCTAGCGGTTGAATAGAGTTATACCCTATCGCGCTCAAATGGGTCAACACGAAATAACTCAGAAACATACTTACCTTATGGGTAATTCTACCTACCAAAAAGGGACAGGTTTATTTTGGCAGGTTTTATCTGGGCAAACGTCGATTATTACAGCTGAGATAGCGTTTTGCGGACAGCATGGTCGCTCGCGGCGGTCGCTATAATGGCGGCAACGCGACATATATAAGTAAGGAGATCGCGTATGAACGGCTATTCGTTTTTCGCGCCGACCATGACTTAAAACCACCACAAAGGGGACGGGCACCTTTGTGGTGGTTCTTGCAGATGTGGCGGCCTGCCTCGATGTTTTGTCTCAATCTGTAACATCTGCAGCCATTTTTGCCGAGTAACTGTTACAGATTGAGATTTTCTCTTTAGGGGGATTTGAGTGTCTCGATCTGTAACATCTGGACGGACAAAAGGTCTCTATCTGTTACAGATTGAGACAAACAACAGGGGCAAAGACGGTTTGTCTAGATCTGTAACAATTGGGCGAGGATTTGTCCTCTAGGTGTTACAGATCGAGACAATTGAGTTGGGAAAATAAAAACCTCCGCAGGGGTGCTTCCCTTGCGGAGGTTTTTCTACTCGTTCAGCAGGCGTACTGCTTCGGCGGCCATGTTCTCAATCGTCATGCCGTTCTGAGCAAGCAACTCGTTGGGGTCGTAGCGGTCGGGAAAGCCCTTGGCGATGCCAAAGGTGCGCGTGCGCACGGGCGTGCAGGACAAGTAGCACGCGACGCGCTCGCCCCAGCCACCGTCCAAGATGCCGTCCTCGAGGGTGACGACAACGCGATGCTCGGCGGCAAGGCCATCGAGAGACTCGCGGTCAAGCTCGGTTGCAAAGCGCGGGTTGACGAGCGTGGCCTCTATGCCGTATTCGGCAGCCAAGCGGTTTGTCACGCGCTCGCCCAGCTCAAAGAAATCGCCAAGCGCGAGCACGGCAACGTCGCGGCCCTGACGCACCACGTCGTAGCGAACGGCGCTGTAGTCGGTGTCCTCGGCGGGCGCCAAATCGGGGCGGCTAACCAGGCCAATGCCCGGAACGCGGATCGCCACGGGATGCTCGCGGTGGTCGAGCGACCAGCTCAGCATGGACAGGTATTCCTCCATGCAGGCCGGTGCCAGATAGCGCATGTTGGGAAGTCCGCCCAGCATGGATATATCAAAGAACGAGAGGTGCGTCTCGGATGTGGTGCCAAAGATCGACGCGCCAAACACCAGGATGGTTGCGGGGGTGTCGTTGAGGCACAGGTCGTGCCACAACTCGTCGTAGGCGCGCTGTAAAAACGTGCCGTACACACCAAAGACTGGCTTGGCGCCCGAGCGCGCAAGCGCGGTGGCAAAGGTCACGGCGTGCTCCTCGGCAATGCCCACATCGACGAACTGTTTGCCGGCCGCGGCGCGAAGCTCGGGTGTAAAGCCCATGATGTAGGGCGTGGCGGCCGTGATGCCCACGACCTGCGGATCGCGCTCGATGGCGGCGCTGAGCGCCTCGCCCGTAATGTCGGCATAGGTGCGCGGCGCAGGCTCGCTCGGATGGCCCGGGCAGAGCTTGCGCCCAGTAGTCATGTCAAACGGACCCACATGGTGCCAGCGCTCGGGGTCGCTCTGGGCTGGCTCAAAGCCCTTGCCCTTGGCGGTGGAGACATGCAGCACGATGGGATGATCGATATTGCGCAGTTCCTGCAGCGCGTCGACGAGGGCCAACACATCGTTACCGGCGTCCAGATAGCGGTAGTCGAGCCCCATCGCGCGGAAAACATTGCGCTCACAGGTGCCGTTGCTGGCGCGCAGTTCGGCCAGATTGCGATACAGGCCGCCATGGTTTTCGGCGATGGACTGGTCGTTATCGTTGACGATGATGATCAAGTTGCTGTCGAGCTCGGCGGCGTTGTTAAAGCCCTCAAACGCCAGGCCGCCCGAAAGCGAGCCGTCGCCAATAACGGTAATGACGTTATACGTGTCGCCCGCCAGGTCACGAGCGTGCGCAAGGCCGCAGCCCAGGCTCACCGACGTGGAGGTATGGCCCATGGCAAACAGGTCGTGCTCGGACTCGTCGGGATTGGCAAAGCCAGAAGCCTCACCATAACGCTCCGGATCGATATAGGTGTACGCGCGCCCCGTCAGCGCCTTGTGGGCGTAGGTCTGGTGCGAAACGTCAAAGACAATCTTGTCGATGGGGGAGTTAAACACGCGATGAAGCGCAACCGTAAGCTCAACGACGCCCAGGTTGGGGGCAACGTGCCCACCGACGGCGGCGGAGCTTTCGAGGATTGCCTGGCGGATCTCGCCGCAGAGCAGCGGAAGCTCGGCGCGGTCGAGAGCCTTGACGTCCTCGGGCGTTGTCGTTTGCGTAAGCAGCATCGTTGTGGGTTACTCCATGCGAATCGAGCGCCGGCGCTCCCTCGGCCGGCACAATTGCACAAAACAGTCTCGCACATTTTGGCGTTTGATATGTGACGGCGGCGCGGTAATTCGCCAACTGGTGGGACAAAACGTTTTGTCCGATGCCATACTGGTAGATTCGATGATGATTTATTCAATGCGTGCAGGCTGTGGCTTGTCGCCGTGTGTCGCTGGAAGGAGGCAGCATGTCCGATGTCGTTCGTGCCGAGAAAATCGCGCACGAGGTCGACTATGCCGCCCGTCAGCTCGCCCAGGCGGGTCGTCTGGACCTGACGCGCGAGTTTATCCAGCATGGCGACGTGACGGTATATGCACATGTGACTTCGGTAGCGCGGGCGAGCCTGTCCTTTGCCGAGCGCTTGGGCCGTGTCGGTATCTCCGTCGACCGCGGCTCGCTGTTGCGAGGGGCCCTGCTGCACGATTACTTTCTTTATGACTGGCACGATCCCGACCCAAGCCATCGGCTGCATGGCTTTCGGCATCCGTTTTTTGCCCTGGCGCGTGCGGAGGAAGATTTTGAGCTGACGTCGCGCGAGCGGAATATTATCGTGCGGCATATGTTTCCGCTGGTGCCGGTGCCGCCGACGTGTCGTGAGGCATGGATTGTGTGCCTGGCGGATAAATGGTGCGCTCTGCGCGAGACGGTCGCCGGCCGTCTGCCGCGCAAAGACGGCGCGAACGATTCGAACGAGGGCTCGAGCGACGGCTCGAGCAAAGATTCGAGTGAAAAGAGGAGAGGATAGACGGTGGGGACCGCGATCGACATGGCATTTGACGGCGCGACGCTTGCCGCCTGCCCGCTCTCGGCGCTGGTGCTCTCGTTTGCCTTCTACGGTTTTTGCGGTTGGGCATGGGAATCGACAGTCTGCGCCATGCTCAACCACGGGCGATTTGCCAACAGTGGCTTTTTGCTGGGGCCGTGCTGCCCTATCTATGGCGCGGGCGGCATTGCCTGCTGGCTGCTGTTGCGCGGAATTCCTGACGCGTCGAGCCAGTTTGTCGCCGCGGCGCTTGTGTGCAGCGTAATCGAGTACAGTGTGGGCCTTCTATTGGAAAAGACAACAGGCGCACGCTTTTGGGACTATTCGCACCTGCCGTTTAACTTGCACGGACGTATCTGCCTGTACTGGGCCTGCGCGTTTGGCCTGGGCGCGTTGTGCATTTGTCGTTTAGTGGAGCCGGCATTGCTGGGACTGCTTGGCCATCTGCCGGTGCTGATTGTGCGGCTGTCCGCCTTTATCGTCGCGGTTGCGATGATGGTCGACGCGGTGTTCTCTTTGGCCAGTTGGCGTCGCCTGTCCGATCAGCTGGAGCGTGTGCGCGCCGACCTTGCCGACCGCATCAATGAGTCGCTTGCCGATGCCTCGGACTCCATGCTCGAACGTATTCCCGATTCGACGATTGACTCGGTAGCGCAGACGCATATCCGTAGCCGCGCCGTTAACGCGTGGCTGGCCGAGCTGGGCGACGCGGCGCTCGATGCCCTGCGCGAGAAGGCTTCGATGCCGACGTTTATCTCGGATGGTGCTCGCGGCCTGGCGCTTGCCGCCCGCCGCGTCGCCGATGCCGCGCCGAGCATGCCGCGTCCGTCGCTCAGTCGTCGCCTTGCCGGTAAGCGCATGAGCCGTCCGGTGCCGAGTGTGTCGCTCAGCCGTCGCGACCTGCGCTTCTTCAATGCCTTCCCGCGTCTGCGCATCAATCGCTACGAAGGTGTCATTCGAGCAACTAATCTCCGCGACCGCGCCCACGAGCTGTTTCGGCGCTAGCCGGGAAGGGCACGCTCACGGCTCCCTTGCTCGCGTATTTCCCGTTCGTTTCGCGTCCGTTGCCGCGCCGTTTCCAAGATTGCGGCACCGTTTCCATTCGACAACGCAGCGTTTAACAACGCCGTATCTGGTCTACACCAGTTGCCCCTCGGCCGCATTATGGGCGCCGACAACGTTCATGCGACCAAAGGGGAGCGAATGTACGATACGGGATCGACAACGTTTATGCTCATCTGCACCATGCTCGTGTTTTTAATGACACCGGGTCTGGCGTTTTTCTATGGTGGCCTGTCCAGGCGCAAAAATGTCATCAACACCATGCTTATGTGCTTTGGCGCCATTGGCCTGGTTGGTGTGCTGTGGATTGTTGCCGGCTGGTCGCTGGCCTACGGCGGCGACGGCTCGAGCCCGTTTATTGGAGGCCTTGACCAGCTGCTGTGCTTGCCGGTGCTCAACCAGGTGCTGCAGGCGGCCGAGGGCAATGCTGCGGACGGTGCCGTCTACCCTCAAATCATCAACATCGCCTTCCAAATGGCGTTTGCCATGATCACGGCTGCTATCGTCACGGGCAGCCTGGCCGGCCGCGTTAAGTTTGGTGCCATGACGGCCTTCCTGGGCATTTGGCTGCTCGTGGTCTATGCGCCGCTCGCCCACATGGTCTGGGGCGGTGAGGGTTCCTTTATCGGCGACGTCATCGGTGCGCTCGACTTTGCGGGCGGCGACGTGGTGCACATCTCGTCCGGTCTCACGGGCCTGATTCTCTGCTTAATGCTCGGCCGTCGTCGCGGCTTTGGCATGGTGAGCTACCGCCCGCATAACGTGCCGTTTGTGGCGCTGGGCGCCGGCCTGCTTTGGTTTGGCTGGTTTGGCTTTAACGGCGGCAGCGAGTTTAAGGCCGACGCCGTGGCCGCGCTCGCCATCCTCAACACCGTGACGGCCAGCGCGGCGGGCATGGTCTCGTGGCTTGCCGTTGAGCGCTTGCGCACCGGTCGCCCCACGCTGGTGGGTGCCAGCACCGGTCTGGTTGCGGGCCTTGTGGTGGTCACGCCGGGTGCGGGCTTTGTCGAGCCGTGGGCGGCGCTGGTCATGGGCCTGATCGTATCACCTGTCTGCTACCTGGCTATCAGCCATCTTAAGACCAAGTTTGGCTACGACGATGCGCTCGACGCGTTTGGCTGCCACGGCATCGGCGGCATCTTGGGCGGCGTGCTCACGGGCCTGTTCTGCGTGCCGGAGCTCTCGTGGACCGGTAAGGGCGGCCTGTTCTACACGGGCGACGTGTCGCTGCTCATCTCGCAGATTTTGGGCATTGTGGTGACGGTCGCTCTTGTACTGGTGCTCGACTTGGTGATCGCTGCGGTGGTCAAGGCGCTGTTCCGCGGCAGCCTGCGCGTGGACGAGGCAGACGAGGCACTGGGCTTGGATGCGAGTCAGCACGGCGAGAGCGCTTATCCCTCCTTCTCGGGACTTGACTAGCGGCACGGCTTTCCCAGGCACCCGACCTTGCCCCTCAAGCCGTCGCTTGCGTACCGAAGTACGCGGCGCTCCTCTTTCGGGGCAATCTCGGGCACCTGGAAAACCCGTGCCATGTGAAGGACAATCAATTTCTTTTATTAAAGAGAGGAATTCACTATGAAGAAGATTACGGCGATCGTTCGTGCCGAGAAGCTTGAGGTTCTTAAAGATGCGCTGTTTGCTGCCGATGTTCGTGGCATGACCATCAACCAGGTGCAGGGCTGCGGTGCGCAGCATGGCTGGAAGGAATATGTGCGCGGCAACGAGTTGCTTGTCAACACGATCCCTAAGGTGCAGTTCACCCTCATCTGCGCCGATGAACATGTCGACGGAATTGTCGAGATTATCTGCAACGCCGCTCGCACCGGTGCCGTTGGAGACGGCAAGATTTGGGTTGAGCCGGTCGAGGAAGTTATCCGCATCCGCACCGGCGAACACGGCCCCGCCGCGGTGTAGAATCGACCGCCTGACGGGTGTGCCTCTCTTGGGGCGCGCCCGTTCTCGTCTACAATATCGTGCAGACGAAGGAGAGGCATGCCCATGATCAAGATGTTTGCGAGTGACTTAGACGGAACGCTGCTGAACGCCCTGCACGAGGCAGACGGGACCATTCGCCGTGCCATTCGCGAGCTGACCGAGGCTGGCCTGCATGTGGTTCCCGCAACCGGGCGCTCGACGCTGCCGATCGGCGAACATGGCTTTACAGGTCTGGCACTCGACGCCTGCTGCTCCAACGGATCCATCGTGCGCAACAGCCATGGCGAGGTGCTCAAGACCTGGACCATCGACCCGCAGATTACCGAGGAGCTGCTCAAGAAGTTCCCGGGCATTTGCTTTGATTGCTCCACGCCCGATGGCATGTTCTCGAGCGGATCGTTCGAGATGCACCAGGCGGGCTTTAAAAAGGACAGTCCTATCAGGCGCATCGTGATGCGCGGCATGCGTGCACGTGGGGGGTATCACGAGGAGCAATATTTCGACCAGTCGATCGGTGACATCCTGCGCCATGACGTATGCAAGATCAATTGTCGCGTGACCTCGCCCGAGCTGGAGCGCGACCTTAAGGCGTATTTGGCCGAGCGCTCGGACCGCGTGGTCAACGCGCCGTTCGATCCGGTGATGTTCGAGATCACGGACGTGGCGTGCAACAAGGGTGAGAGCGTGGCCTGGTTGGCGGGCTACTACGGCATTGCCGAGGACGAGGTCGCGGTTTACGGCGACGGCGGCAACGACATCGCCATGCTCAAGCGCTTCCGCCACAGCTACGCGACCAAAAACGGCAGCGATGCCGCCAAGGCCGCCGCGAGCGCGACTATCGGCAGCTGCATGGTCCATGCCGTCCCCAAACACATGCTTGCCACCATGCATAAGCAAAATTCCCGCACCATCATCGAATAATGTGACAAAGGGACTGCCCCTTCGTCGCATCCAAATATTGCCTTTACGTGTTGATACACACGGTGTGCAATAATACTCGCACTGTGCAATAGCGCACAGGCAGAGTAACAAGGAGGACGCTTGTCCCAGCTCGAGAAATGCGATCGCCGGTCCCTTCGCTCGCAGCGTGCCCTTCGCCAGGCACTTGCCAGCGAACTAGCCGAAAGCGGCGATCTTTCGCGCATTAACGTCGCGTCGCTCACCGAGCGTGCTGGCCTCACGCGCCGTACGTTCTATTCGCACTACCGCGATATCCCCGACTTTATCAATCAAATCGAGGACGGCTTGCTGGCCGAGATCCGTGAGCGTATTGAGCTCATCACCGCAGCTCGGCTGCCCGATCTCTATCACAACATCGATGAGCTCGAGCCGGCGCCCGGTTCGGTTGAGCTACTGCGTTATCTTGCGGCCAACCGCGACTTGATCGGTGCGCTGCTGGGTCCGGGCGGCGACCAGGCCTTCATTAAAAGGATTATCGACACCGCACGTGAGGCTGTGGTGCCGCGTGCACAGACGGGCATTTTGGGCCTGGCGCTGGGCACGTTCTTTGACTACTACGTCACCTACGTCGTGAGTGCCGAGGTCGGCATGATTCAGCGCTGGTTTGAGCGTGGGCTCACCGAATCGCCCGAGGCCATGGCGCGCATGATGACGGTGCTCGCTTTTGTGCGTCCTGGTGACCTGTATGGCCAACCCATCGATATCAACGTGCCGGAGTACGGCATGAAGCTATTGAACTTGCAGCTCGAGGACGCGGCCGACACCCCCGCAACCGTCGAGTCCAACAACTAAGAGGAGAGACAATGAGCAAACTCGTCGAGGGCATCAAGGACCGCATGGTCGCCGCCGCACGCGAGGCTGCGCCCACCGTGGTGGACGCCGCGCAGAAGGCCGCGACCGCGGCTGCCGAGAAAGTTGCCGAGGCAGTTGCCGATGCCAAGAACTCGGTAGGGGAGACGTCCGTCGCTAGCGAGCCCGCAGCCACCGCCCACGCCCCCGAAGGCGCAATCTTCAACCCCGAGGCCGCCCACGGCAACCTGCACCTGGGCATCGATGTGGGCTCCACCACCGTTAAACTCGCCGTGCTCAACGATGACAACCAGATCGTCTACGCCAAGTACCAGCGCCACCACACCGACGTCCGCGCTTGCGCCCGCGACCTGTTCGAGGGCGCTGCGGCCGTGCTGCCGACGGCCCAGATGACCTGCGCCATTACCGGCTCGGGCGGTCTGCTGCTGTCCCAATGGCTCGACCTGGAGTTTGTCCAAGAGGTCATCGCCAGCAAACGCGCCGTCGAGACCCTCATCCCGGCCACCGATGTCGCCATCGAGCTGGGCGGCGAGGACGCCAAGATCATCTACTTCGATAACGGCATCGAGCAGCGCATGAACGGCACCTGTGCCGGCGGTACGGGTGCGTTCATCGACCAGATGGCAACCCTGCTGCACACCGACGCCAGCGGCCTTAACGAACTCGCGGCCAACGCCACCACCATCTATCCCATCGCCAGCCGCTGCGGCGTTTTTGCCAAGACCGACGTGCAGCCGCTGCTCAACGAGGGCGCCCGCCCCGAGGACGTGGCCGCCTCCATCTTCCAGGCTGTCGTGACCCAGACCATCTCGGGCCTGGCGTGCGGCCGTCCCATCCGCGGTAACGTCGCCTTCCTGGGCGGCCCGCTGCAGTATCTCTCCGAGCTGCGCCATCGCTTCTACCTCACGCTCAACCTGGACGAGGAGCACCGCATCGTGCCCCAAAATGCTCACCTGTTTGTGGCGAGCGGTGCCGCCATGGCGCACGAGTCCAATAAGCTCAGCACGTTCCCGCAGCTCATCGAGGCCATCGATGCCCTGGGTGACACACAGGGCGCCGAGGTCGAGCGTCTGGATCCGCTCTTTGCCACCGACGAGGACTTTGCCGAGTTCAAGACCCGCCACGACACCGAAGTCGTCCCCAAGGGCAAGCTCGAAGGCTACACCGGTCGCGTGTTCATCGGTATCGACGCCGGTTCCACCACCATGAAGGCCGCGCTTGTGGGTGAGGACGGCCAGTTGCTGCATACCTGGTACGGCAATAACAACGGTGACATCCTGGGTACGGCCAAGGTCATCATGGCCGATTTCTACAACCACATCCCCGCCGGCTGCACCATCGGCCACGTGACCACCACGGGTTACGGCGAGGCGCTGCTCATCGAGGCCCTCAAGGCCGACTCCGGCGAGATCGAGACCGTCGCGCACCTGCGCGGAGCCAAGGCATTCCTGCCCGGCGTCGAGTTTATCCTGGACATCGGCGGCCAGGACATGAAGTGCCTGCGCGTCAAGGACGGCGTTATCGAGCACATCATGCTCAACGAGGCCTGCTCGTCGGGCTGCGGTAGCTTTATCGAGAGCTTCGCCGTCTCTATGAACATGGACGTGCGCGCGTTCGCCGACGCCGCCATCCATGCCAAGGCTCCGGTGGACCTGGGCAGTCGCTGCACGGTCTTTATGAATTCGCGTGTTAAGCAGGCGCAAAAGGAAGGCGCCACGGTGGGCGACATCGCGGCCGGTCTGTCCTATTCCGTCATTAAGAATGCCCTGTTCAAGGTCATTAAGCTGCGCGATCCCAAGGAGATCGGAAGCCAGGTGATCGTCCAGGGCGGCACCTTTATGTCCGATGCCACGCTGCGCGCGTTTGAGCAGCTCACCGGCGTTCACGCCGTGCGTCCCGACATCGCCGGCTGCATGGGCGCCTATGGTGCGGCCTTGCTCGCCCGCGATCGCGCTGGCGCCGACGGCACCTCGACCATCCTTTCGGCCGAGGACATCGCGCACCTCACTGTGACGCAAAAGCACGTCCGCTGCGGTCGCTGCTCCAACAACTGCCAGCTCACCGTCAACGACTTTGGCGGCGGTAGGCGCTTCATTACCGGCAACCGCTGCGAGAAGGGCGCCGGCCACAAAAAGCAAAAGACCGAGGCCCCTAACCTCTTCAAAAAGAAAAACGAGTTGCTCTTTAATCGCGAGGTGCTGAGCCCCGACGAGGCCCCGCGCGGCACCGTGGGTATCCCGCGCGCACTCAACATGTACGAGAACTACCCCTTCTGGCACGCGTTCTTTACGCGCTTGGGCTTTAGCGTGCAGCTGTCCGACCAGTCGAGCAAGAAGACCTACCAGGCGGGCATCGAGTCCATGCCGTCCGAGAGCGTGTGCTATCCGGCCAAGATGAGCCACGGCCACGTGATGAACCTTATCGACCGCGATGTCGACTTTATCTGGATGCCGTGCGTGCGCTGGGAGCGCAAGGAGGATCCGACGGCTGGCAATTGCTATAACTGCCCCATCGTCATGAGCTACCCCACGGCGCTGGCGCTCAACATCGACGAGATCCGTGAGCAGAACATCGAGTTCCTGTACCCGTTTGTGCCCTATCACGACAAGACCGAGCTCAAGCGCCGCTTGTACCAGGTGCTTGCCGTCGACCGCGTGGCCGATGCTGAGGCCGGTCGCGGTCGCGTGCGCGGTCCCAAGATCACGCGCTCCGAGGTCGATGCCGCCGTCAACGCTGCCTTTGAGGCCGATGCACGCTTCCACGAGGACATCCAGACCATGGGCGAGGAGACCCTTAAGTGGGTCGAGGACCACGGCGGTCACGGCATCGTGCTCGCCGGCCGCCCCTACCACAACGACCCCGAGATCAACCACGCCCTGCCCGAGCTTATCTCGAGCTTTGGCTTTGCGGTCTTTACCGAGGATTCGCTTGCGCACCTGGTGAAGCCCGAGCGCCCCATCCGCGTCGTCGACCAGTGGATGTACCACAGCCGCCTGTACGCCGTCGCCCGTTTTGTGACGATGCGCAACGACCTGGACCTGATCCAGCTCAACTCTTTCGGCTGCGGCCTGGACGCTCTGACTACCGATCAGGTGCAGGAGATTCTGGAGGCCAGCGGCAAGATCTATACCGTGCTCAAGATCGACGAGGTGTCCAATCTGGGCGCCGCGCGCATCCGCATCCGCTCGCTCATGGCCGCGCTTAAGGACCAGGAGGCCGAGCGTTTGGCCGAGGCCGCGGCCGCGGGCGAGACCTACGAGCAGGGCGATGCCGCGCCGGTGGCTCCCTCCACGGATGCCCCCGCATTCGCGAGCCGCAAGTACACGTTCGAGGCTCAGCGCGAGAGCGCATCGACCGCGTGGCCCAAGGTGCCCTTTACCGAGCAGATGCGCGAGGAGGGCTACACCATCCTGTGCCCGCAGATGGCGCCGATCCACTTTGACCTGGTCAAAGAGGTGTTCCGCGGTGCCGGCTACAACTTGGAGCTGCTGCCCTCGACCGATCACGACGCCGTCGAGGCCGGCCTGCGCTATGTGAACAATGACATTTGCTATCCGTCCATTTTGGTGACCGGCCAGATTATGGAGGCCATCGAGAGCGGCCGGTACGACCTGTCCAAGACGGCCGTGGTTATCAGCCAGACAGGCGGCGGCTGCCGTGCCACCAACTACATCGCACTCATCCGCAAGGCCCTGCGCGAGAGCGGCCACCCCGAGATTCCGGTGATCTCGCTTTCGGCGGTGGCGCTCGGTGAGGACAACCCCGGCTTTAAAATTACGCCGGCGCTGCTTAAGCAGGCAGTCTACGCGGTGCTCTTTGGCGACGTGATGATGCAGATGCTTTATCGCTGTCGTCCATACGAGGCTACGCCCGGTGCCGCCAACGCACTCTACGAGGAGTACATGGCGCGCGCCCGCAAGCTGGCGCCCAAGTTCAACCGCCACAACTACACCAAGCTGTGCCGCGAGGCCATCCGCGCGTTCGACACCATGCCGCTCGTGGGTGAGGGCACCAAGCCGCGCGTGGGCGTGGTCGGCGAGATCTTGGTCAAGTTCCACCCCACAGCCAACAACCACGTGGTCGACGTTATCGAGCGCGAGGGCTGCGAGGCCGTGGTGCCGGGCCTGCTCGACTTCTTCCTGTACTCCATGAGCAACGCCGAGCTGCAGAAGGATGAGCTCGGAAGCTCTGCAACCACGCGCGCTGGTATGCAGGCGCTCATCAAGCTCGTGGACTGGATGCGTACGCCGGTGGAGGAGCTGCTCCAAAAGTCCCGCCGCTTTGAGGCGCCCGAGCGCATCGGCACCATGGCGGACAAGGCCCGTACGGTGCTTTCGGTGTGCAACAACATGGGCGAAGGCTGGCTGCTCACGGCCGAGATGCTCGACCTGATTGACCATGGCGCGCCCAACATCATCTGCACGCAGCCCTTTGCGTGCCTGCCTAACCACGTGGTGGGCAAGGCCGTGATCAAGGAGCTGCGCCGTCAGCACCCCGAGAGCAACATTGTCGCGGTGGACTACGACCCCGGCGCGTCCGAGGTCAACCAGCTCAACCGCATTAAGCTCATGATCAGCGTGGCCAAGGAAAACATGCGCGCCGGTAAGGGCTTTAAGCTCGAGAAGGTGGCGCCGCTCGCGATGGACGAGGTCACCGGCCAGATGCGTGACCATGGTGGCTGCGTGAGCTGTGGCTCGGCCAGCGAGGAGGCCGTTGCATCGGTCGCCAAGCGTCTGGGACGCGGCATTAAGAAGTAGTTGGCCTGCTATGCGCTAGATATGAGGCAAACGGGTGGCAGCCGTACCGGCTACCACCCGTTTTTGCTGGACATATGTTGCGTAAATCGTTTTGTTGCAGCATTCTGTGCACTCGAATTTCGGAAGTGCGGGGAAAAACGCGAACCTCCTGAGCACACCGCCTTTTTAGACTCTCGCGACCTGCGGTTTTGTTGTAAATAAAGCCGGTCTGGTCGGCGAAACCCGATTTTTCCCCGCACTTCCGAAAACAGCGGTTCAGCAGCGCCAAAAAATGCCCTCAAAATCGAGAGATAATGAACATATGTAGCCGTTCGCCGCAAATTACCGTCCGTTTATGGAACCCACCCTCAGCGCGCGTCATCCTTACGGTTGAATAAATACACATCCATGGAATTACGTAAGAGAGGACTGTTCCTATGAGCTACAAGACCGTTTGTGTTGCCGGTGGCGGCGTGTTGGGAAGCCAGATTGCCTTTCAGGCTGCCTACTGCGGCTTCGATGTGACGATCTGGCTGCGCAGCGAGGGCAGCATCGGCCGCACTCAGCCCAAGATCGATCATGTGCGCGAGGAGTACATCGCGGCTATCGAGGGCATGGCGGACGGCACGGGCGAGTGGTGTGCCGGTATCGCCGATAGCGACCAGCCCTTCGACAAGGAGGCGGCGCTCGCCGCCGTCGAGCGTGCCTACTCCACACTCAAGCTAGAGCTCGATCTTGCCAAGGCAGTGGCCGACGCCGATCTGGTTATCGAGTCGATGGCCGAGGACACCCAGGCAAAGATCGACTTCTACAAGAAGCTCGCCCCGGTTCTCCCGCAAAAGACTGTTGTCGTGACGAACTCCTCCACGCTGCTGCCGAGCACCTTTGCCAAGTACACCGGCCGCCCCGAGAAGTACCTGTCGCTGCACTTTGCCAACTCCATCTGGAAGAACAACATGACCGAGGTCATGGCTCAGGACCAGACCGACAAGCGCTATTTCGATGAGCTCGTCGACTTCGCCAACGACATTCGCATGTTGGCACTTCCTGTCAACAAGGAAAAGAACGGCTATCTGCTCAATTCCATGCTGGTGCCGTGGCTGCTTTCGGGCCTTGATCTGTACGTTTCGGGCGTCAGCGACCCCAAGAGCATCGACCTCGCATGGACGCGCGGCACTGGCGCGCCCAAGGGCCCGTTCCGCGTGTTCGACACCGTGGGCATCCAGACGGCCTACAACATCGTCATGCAGTATCAGAAGGTGCCGGGCTTGGTGAGCCCGCTGCTCAAAAAGATGATGATGCCCTACAACTTTAAGGCTATGGCATCCGTCCTCAAGCAGATGCTCGACGAAGGCAAGCTGGGCGAAAGCTCGGGCGAGGGTTTCTTCAAGTACTAAAAAGATTCCTCGGCAACATTGAGAAACGTATCTTTTGCATTGTCAGTGCGCCGCATGGCCCGTGTGCCATTTTGGCGCCTGACGCAAATGCAACTGATGCGTGGGGATAGAGGGGGAACGGCAATGGATCGGCAAATCGTGCTTAAGCAGGATATCCTCGACGCGCTCTCCGCCGTCGGTATGTGCGCGGGGCAGACGGTTATGGTCCATTGCTCGCTCAGCGCACTTGGATATGTGTGCGGCGGCGCGCAACCAGTGATCGAGGCGCTGCTCCAGACGGTGGGCGAAACCGGCACCGTCATGATGCCGACGCAATCATGGAAAAACTTGGACCCCGCAAGTGGTGTTCATTGGCAGGAACCCCAAGAGTGGTGGCAACTGATTCGCGATAACTGGCCTGCCTACGACAAACGCATCACGCCCACCAACACGATGGGTGCGGTGGCTGAGATGTTTCGCACATGGCCAGGAACGCTCAGGAGCGATCATCCGGCGCGTTCGGTGGCGGCAAACGGTGCACGTGCCCAGTTCCTGACGGAGAACCATGACTTAAGCAACATCTTTGGCGACGGGTCGCCCATTTCGCGTCTGTACGATCTGGACGGTTACGTTTTGCTCGTAGGCGTGGGCTACGACAAGAACACGTCGCTGCATTTAGCAGATGCCCGTGCGCAATACCCCGGCAAGCATGATTGCGTGGAGCACAGTGCAATTATGGAAAACGGTCAGCGCGTGTGGAAGGAATACCGCACGCTCTTTGTCGATGGCGAGGACTTCGATGAGATCGGTGCTGCCTTTGAGCGGGAATGCAGGGTTCACACCGCGCCGCTTGGCAACGGGACGATTCGCTTTATGCGTCAGCGTGAGCTCGTCGATTTTGCCGTGAGCTGGATTGAACGTCATCGCGGTCGCGCCGAGCCCCATCGCGGCTCCCGCATCACGCCACATCGAACTCCACGCGATCGAGTTCGGGTACGTTGAGGTCGATGAGCTTGCGAGCGACGTGGCGGTCGTGTGCCCCGAGCGCCTCGCTTGTCGTCACATGGGCGACAATCTCGCGCTCGACGATGCCCCTCTCGTCGCCTTCGGTGGCCGAGGTCTCGACGGCGACGGTGTAATCCTTAAAGCCCGGCAGTACCGCGGCAAGCTCGCGCGTGGTTTCGGTGACGCCGTAGCCGTCCTGCACGCCGGCTTGCGCCGAGCCAATAGACCCCGCCGTCATAACGATGCAGGGGATGGCAAAGACTACCGTGCCTACAATGATGCGGCGGCGCACCTTGCGTGACAGCTCGTCGACCTCGGCGTTTTCTTCAGCAGTCACAATACCGTCGCCGTTGAGGTCACGCTTGAGCGGTACACGTAAGAGAAGCAATACGGCTTCGGCCGCCAGCGCGATAAAGACCACGTTGATGCCAAACTCGTAAAGCGCCGAGAGAAACAGCGACCCGCTTGCGATGGCGATGCCATAGCCCGCCGCGCACAGGGGCGGCATGAGCGCGGTCGCCACGGCCACGCCGGCGATAAGCGTGGCAGGTTCCTGGTCACGCGAGTTGCCCAGCCCGCCCGCAAAGCCGCCCGCGAGCGCGACGGCAAGGTCCCACACAGTGGGTGTCGAGTTGTCGATGATGGCGGCCGTGGTGGTGCCAAGGGGCGAGAGCTTAAAATACAGCGTGGACGTGATCAGACAAAAGGCCATCTGTAGCGCGAGGCCGGCGACGGCCTCGACGGCAATCTCGCGGTCAAGCGTGGCGATGCCATATGCCATGGCAAGGACCGACCCCATGAGTGGGCAGATGAGCATGGCGCCCACGATGGCAATGTCCGAGTCGATATCGAGGCCGATGCTCGCGATGAGCATGGCGATGATGAGGATGCATAAGTGCGAGCCGGTCAGCCGCGCCCCGTTTACAAAGCGCTTGCGAATCACGTGATAGGGCGCGCGACCCTCGCGAATGTTGAATGCGCGCTTTAGGAAGCGGCCGGTGTTCTCCAGGGCCTCACTATGGGCAGGTCGAATGCCGTGGCGCCGGTGATGGCGTTTGCGTAGTCGCTTGATCTGTTGTTTGTCGAGTTCCATGTCCACCTCGTATTGCCGCAGGAACGCGGGTGCGCTCGCAGCATGTACTCTACACCGTGGCGGGCGGGGTGGTCATCTTGACGTGAAACTTAGACGAGCAGGTAAGGGGGACGTCAAATGCGGTTGCGGCCGAGTGTGTCGACAGATACAGAGCGCGGGGCCGGATGGTCTCTGACCCTGCGCTCTGTACGGGTACGTTGTTGTTGGGTTTAGCCCAGCAGACTCAGGCCGACGGAGACAAACGCCAGGATAACGCCGACGATGGACTCGCCGCCCAGCAGGCCGCTGGCAACGACCAGGCCCTGCTCCTGGAAGGCAGCATCCTCGGCAGCCTTCTCTTTGCCCGAAAGACCGGCAGTGGCGTCGCGGTGGGCGGCCCACTTGTCGTAGGCGAGCTTGACGCAGGAGCCCAAGAAGGCCGTGAGCGACATGTAGAACGGCAGGTACACGCCCAGACCGATCATCATGGCCGGAATGCCGAGCCAATACATGACGATGCCGGCGATAAAACCGCCTGCGAACCACGGCACGCTCGGGATGCCCGAGACCATGGTGGCGACTACGCTTGCCTGCGCGGCCACAAAGCTCTTGACGGGACCAAAGGCGTCCGGACCATAGGCGGTGACGAGCGCGACCATGACGGCGGCAGCGACCAGTGCGCCCACGATGCCGCCGATGGCCTGGCCGATCCACTGTGCGCGCGGGTTGGTGCCCAGCACGGCGCCGGCCTTAAAGTCGTTCATGACGTCGCCCGCAAGGCCGCACGCCACGGCCACGATGCCGGCGATAAAGAACAGCTTGACCTGCGCAAGCTGCGCGAAGGCCGCTACGATGAGCATGACGATGAGGCCAAAGATCTCCATGGGGTCGATACCCGTCTGACCGCAGCTCTGCGCACTCATGATGGTGGTGACAAAGGTGAACAGCGTGACGATGACGGCTGGGACGGGGCCAAGGTCGAGCGCGATGGCGATGATCACGGCCATGGCGGCGCTGCCCAGGCCGATGATGCCGGCGTCGAGCTTAAGCGAGCCCGAGATGAGCGACTGCTCGTCGGTATCGGTGGAGCTGTCGGCGGCAAGACCGCGGACGATACCGGCGACCTGCGGCAGGATGTCTTTAAGGACGACGGCGACGCCAAAGCCCATCATAAGGCCCATACCTAAGGACTTGACGATACCCTGCGCGGTCACAATATCGAACAGGCCGGCAGCGGTGCCGCCGACGATAATGCCAAAGTTGCCCAGCAGCGCGCCGGCAAACCAGAAGGCGACGGGGGCAAAGCCCACCAAAAAGCCGATGGACAGCAACATGGGCGAGTTGTAGATGGCAAAGGTCACGCCGGGGATATTGAGCGTGCACAGCATGCTGGGCACCACGCCCAGGGCGTCGCGCAGCACGCTATAGATGCCTGCGATGGCCATGGAGCCAAAGAGCTGCTTGCCGGTCTTGCCGCCAGCCTCGGTAGCACGCAGGGTCTGGGCTGCGGCGTTGCCGGTGGGAAACTCCAGCGCGGCGTCCACGATAAAGTGACGGTGGATGAGCGCCGTTGCCAGAAGGCCCAAGATGGTGCCGGCGAGCGCCACGATAAACATGTCGAGCCAGCTGATCTGGTCGGCATAGCCCAGCATCCAGGCGCCCGGGATGGTAAACGCCAGGCCGCCGGCGACCATGGCACCCGCGGACATGATGGTGTGGGTAACGTTGGCCTCGTTGAGGCTGGCATTGCCCATGAGCTTAAGGAAGAACAACGAGATGACGGCAGCGAAAATGATCGGCCAGGGGAGGGCGCCCATCTTGAGGGCCGTGTAGGCCGAGCTTGCCGTGATAATCACGCAGCCAAGGACGCCGATGACGACGCCGCGCAGCGTGAGTTGACCGCGCATAGAGGTGCGGTTCGAGGGATTGCCCATATAGAACTCCTTTGCGTATATCCGCTTCCCCCGCAAGCGCCGCTACGGATACGGCGCGGGAAGTCGGGTTACCAAGGGCCGCCGCGTGAGCTCGCGCACGACCGCGCATCAGTATAGCGGCAAGGTAGTCATTTTGGGACGGGGCTATTTTAGCTACCCTTTGACAGACGACGAATTATCTGGGATTGGGGCAAATATCAACCGACATATTGGGGTAGCTAAAATAGCCCCGTCCCAAAATGACTACCTGGGATGGCTGGTTCGGGTAGGCGATATACTGCTGGGCAGACGAAAGGAGCGCCGACGATGCTTAATGGGTGCGCATATATATTGACGGTCGACGTGGGCAACACGTTCATTCGCTTTGGCCTGTTTGCCGAGGATTCGGCCGCGGCGCAGGAATGTCCGCTTGCGACGTGCGAGATCACCACGCCATCGAGCATCACAGCAGACGAGGCGCGCATGCGTCTCGCGCGGGTCATGGCCGCACTGGCGGCCGATGCGGGCATGCCGGGTGCGCTTGTGCCCGCGGCTGCTGTGTTGAGCTGCGTGGTCCCGGCGCTCGAGCGCCCGTGGAAGGTAGCGCTTTCCCGTACCTGCACGGGGCGCGTGCTCACCGTGGGGCCGGGACTTAAGACCGGCATGCCCGTGCATTACGACGACCCGGCCGAGATCGGTCCCGATCGCATCGCCGACGCCGTGGCGGCCCGTGCCGTCTACGGCTCTCCGTGCATCGTGATCGACCTGGGCACTACGACCAATATCGAGGTCATCGATGCACGCGGAACCTTTGTCGGCGGTGTTATCGCGCCGGGGCTGGCGCTCGGCGCTCGCTCGCTCTCGGCCGCTGCGGCGCGCCTGCCGCAAGTCGAGCCCTCGGCACCCACGCATGTGATCGGTCGCAACACGCGCGAGGCCATGCGCTCGGGCGTGGTCTTGGGCGAGGTGGCCCGTATCGACGGCATGCTCGACATGGTGCTTGCCGAGATGCGCTCGACCAAGGCGGCAGGCGAGGGCAGCGTGCCCATTGTCATCACCGGCGACGATGCCGAGGCGCTCGCGGCGTTGGTCGGCCACAGCCTGACGGTAGACGACGCGCTGACGCTGCGGGGTCTCGCCGAGCTGTACCGCATCAACCAAAAGCCTCGCCGCGCATAAAGCCAAGGACGTCGGCGCCGGGAGAAACAGCCCCACCTTTCACCTGCTACAATGGGCCAAACTATTTCGATTTCGGAGGTGTCTGCCATGTCGGACGATCTTCATCAAACCGCGTCGGGCAAGCGCCGCGACGTTATTAGCTGGGACGAGTTCTTTATGAGCGTGGCAATCGCCGCGCAGCGCCGCAGCAAGGATCCCAATACGCAGGTGGGCGCGTGCATCGCCAGCACTAACCACCGCATTCTTTCGGTGGGCTACAACGGTACGCCCTCGGCGCTCAACGACGACTTTTTCCCGTGGGGCACGAGCGATGACCCGCTGCAGGACAAGCATAACTACGTAGTTCATGCCGAGGCCAACGCCGTGCTCAACTACCGCGGCTCGCTCAAGGACCTTGAGGGTTCCACGGTCTACGTCACGCTGTTCCCGTGCCACGACTGTGCCAAAATCCTGGCGCAGGTAGGTGTGGGCGAGGTTGTCTATCTGGACAATAAGTACGCCGACACCGACGACGGCCGCATCAGTCGCCGCATTCTCGACTCCTGTGGCATTAGCTTCCGCCAGGTTATCGTCGATGTCCACATTGGTACCGGGGAACAAACGCAGCAGTAGCGGCAGCGTGTACGAGCGCCGGGCGTTGGCAAAAGCGGCTAATTAAGCCCCGTTCCAAATTGACTGTCAAATTAACTGCTCGTGAAAGTCGTGTCCGCGCGCATGGACGGCTCGCGAGCGGGTACATGGCTGTAGTAACATAGCTCTGTCCGCGGGCGCGCCCGCGTTATTGTGAGAAAGGAGCCCCTGTGGCTGTTAACGAAGAGCTGCTTAAGAAGGTTCTTGAAGAGATTCGCCCCAACCTGCAGGCCGACGGCGGCGACATGGAGTATATGGGCGTTGATGACGAGGGCGTCGTCAAGCTGGAGCTTCAGGGCGCCTGCGCCGGTTGCCCCATGAGCGCTCTGACGCTTTCCATGGGCGTCGAGCGTATCCTCAAGGAGCACGTGCCCGGCGTTACGCGTGTCGAGCAGGTCAATGCCTCCGGCGAGGTCGAGGATCTGTACGACGAGTATGCGCCGTTCTGAGAAGCGAAAGCTGCGGGCGATGTGCTCCGCATAGACGTCATGCCCAAATGTGCGGCTGCGAGCGAAAGGCCCGCGGCCGCATTTGTATGTAGGGAACAGGGGGACCGATATGCTCAACGACCTCTACCATATGCTTGATCCTGTCGCCATTTCGGCGGGGCCCATCACCATCTACTGGTACGGCTTGGCCTATGTGGTCGGAGCTCTGCTCACGGCGGTCGTCATGTACCGCACGCAGCGTCGTTGGGGTTTTGACATTACGGTCGACGACCTGATGAGTGTCGTGGTTGGTGTGGTCTTTGGCCTCATCATTGGCGCCCGTCTGTTCTACGTCATCTTTTACGGTGACGGCTACTACTGGGCGCATCCGCTCGAGATCTTTGCCACCAACGAAGGCGGCATGAGTTTCCATGGCGGCCTGGTGGGCGGCATCATCGGCGGCGTGCTCGTGTGCCGCATGTACAAGCTCGACGCCTGGACCATCGCCGACCTTGCCGTTATCGGTGCTCCGCTGGCCCTGTGCCTGGGGCGCTGCGCCAACTTTGTCAACGGCGAGCTGTGGGGCAAGCCGACCGATTTGCCCTGGGGCGTGATCTTTGGCGGCACCGCGGGCGATATGCCGCGCCATCCATCCCAGCTCTACGAGGCATTTCTCGAGGGCATTGTGCTCTTCTGCATTCTGCAGGTGCTCAGCCGCAAAAAACCGCTGCTGCCCCAGGGTACGTTTATGGGTGTGTTTGTGATGGGGTACGGCATTGTCCGCTTTTTCGTTGAGTTCGTGCGCGTGCCCGATGCCCAGCTGGGCTATCTGTTGGGCGGCGTCATCACCATGGGCCAGCTGCTGAGTTTGCCGCTCGTGATTGCCGGCCTGGCGCTCATCATTTTTGCCCTCCGTCGCAACCGTCCCCAGCGCATCTATCTCGACGCCTAACCACCACATACCACCACAAAGGGGACAGGCGCCTTTGTGGCGGTTTTGCCAGGCAACGATGACAGAACCGTAACGTTTCCCCAGATAAAACCTGCCAAAATAAACCTGTCCCTTTTTGGCAGGTTTCTAGAAAGGCTTTTCGGACTGTGAAGGATTCCGATCTCTCCACAACGGCTGCGCGCGACGCCGCCCGCATCGTTTGGTTTAAGCGCTATCCCGCCAAGCAGACGCTCGTCGCATTTTTGCTCGCCCTGCTGGCGACTACGGCGTTTTCCATCGATCCCGCCCCGGTGTCGAGCAACGCGGTCCTGGCGATCGATCCAAAGGCGACGGGCATGCTTTACGTGTGCTACGAGGTACTCCTCTCATTTGCCGGCCATACCGACGCTGTGATGCTGCTCGCGCTGGCCTGCCTGCTCACGCTGCCGTTTCGCTATGTGTTCTTTGGCCGCGGTGACGCTTGGCGCCCCTCGGTCGTGCTGCCATCGCTGTTCTTTGCCGTCTGCATGGTGTTCGGCCGCAGTTACGACCTCACCGATTCGGCCGAGATTGTGCTGGGCGACAAGGCGCGCGTTATCTGCGCCTGGATTGGCGGCGCGGGCTGGATGCTTCTGGCGATTGTGTCCTTCTATCTGGCTTTTGAGTTTTTGGATTGGTTGAGTTCCCGCCGCATTCCGTTTTCGGAGGCGCATTTTGGCCGCGTGTGGCGTGTTACCCACGCCGTGCTCTCGGTCCATCCTTTTGTTGGGCCGTTTCTTGTGCTCATGATTGTCTGGGCGCCCACGCTTATCGCCTCGCTGCCCGGCCTCTTTATGGGAGATACGGGCGCGCAGATCCGCCAATGGTTCAACTACCCCAACGGCACGAGCGACTACCTGCGCCTGCTTAACCCCAACGTGCTGCTCAACGGCCATCATCCGGTGGTGCACACGGCCATCATCGGCTCGTGTGTGCAACTGGGGCTTTCGCTATTCAATAGCGCCAATGCGGGTCTTGCCATCTACACCTGCGCCCAATTTGTCATCACGGCCGCCTGCGTGGCCTATTCCATATCGTCGCTGCGCAAGCTGGGCGTGAGCCTGCCGGTCCGCGGCGTCATCTTGCTGTTCTTTGCGTTTATGCCGATGTTCTCCAACTACGCGGCGCTGCTGACCAAAGACGTACTGTTTGCCGATGCGTTTCTGGTACTGCTCGTTCAGACCGTCAAGCTCGTGGCATGTGGCCTGCCCCGTCGCGATGTCAATGCCGAGCGCGCGGGCGAGCGCACGCCTGTGCTCTTTGCGCGCCACGACTGGCTGTTGCTCGTGCTGGGCGCCATAGGCTCCACGTTTTTGCGCAATGGCGGCCTGGTCTTTCCGTTGGCGGCCTGCGTGATTGCGGCGGCGTTTTGCGCCTGGGACGCGCATGTGGCCCGTCGCGTGGTCAAACAATCTGGCGTCGCACCCTCATGCGCCACGCCGCGCTTCCGCTGGGCCGGCGTTCTCGCGGTGCTCGTGCTCTGCCTTGTCTCCAACATGTACTTTACCAAGGTCTTTATGCCCGCGCACGATATCACGCCGGGTTCCAAGCGCGAGATCCTCTCGATTCCGTTTCAACAGACGGCGCGCTTCGTCCAAAAGCACGACGGCCTTAATTCGGGCGTTAACCCCAAGGTCAAAGACGACGGCACGATTGAGGAAGCTCCCTGCGACGGTCTGGTGACCGATAAGGAACGCGCTGCGATCGATCGGGTGCTTAAGTACGAGAATCTGGGCCGCCGTTACAACCCCGACAAGTCGGATGCCGTAAAAAACTGTTTTAACGAGTACGCCTCGCAGGAGGACATCAAGGCCTATTTTGAGGTGTGGGCCCAGATGTTCAAAAAGGATCCCGAGTGCTATATCTCGGCGCTCATCAATAACTACTACGGCTACTTTTATCCGAGTGCCCGCGATGCGTGGGTCTACAGCACGGCGCGCAGTGCCGAGATCATGGCGAAGCCCGATAACCTCAAGTACTTCGACTTCCATCCGGTCGATAGCAAGGTTGTGCGCTGGTGCGACCACCTGATCAACCTGTATCGCGTGGCAGTACAACGCATCCCGTTTATCTCGCTCACCATGAGCTCGGCCACCTATGTGTGGATCATGATCGCTGTGGTGGTCTATCTGCTACGTCGTCATTCGTGGCGCGGGCTGGCCATTTGGGTGCCGCTGCTGGGCGTGCTCGCCGTGTGCCTGATCGGTCCCTGCAACGGCTCGACCTACATGCGCTACCTGTATCCAGTCATCGCCTGCATGCCCTTCGCCATCGGCGCCACCATCACCCGCAGCGACCTTCTCTGGTTCTAACTTGGTGCAAAGGGGACAGGTTACTTTGCACCAAGGGGCTGCATCATCACGACGCCTTCATTTTGGGGTTTATCTCGCAGGCCACTAGGTATATCATAACGACGTTTGTTTATATTGCCCGAGCATCTGCGCTGGGCTTTAGGTCGAAACCGATAGGAGACACGTATGTCCGGACACTCTAAGTGGGCCACAACCAAGCATCGTAAGGGCGCGCAGGACGCCAAGCGTTCCGCCCTCTTCTCCAAGCTGAGCCGCAACATCACCGTTGCTGCCCGTCTCGGCGGCGACCCGCTGCCCGAGAACAACGCCAGCCTCGCCGCTGCCGTTGCCAAGGCTAAGGCTCAGTCCATGCCCAAGGACAAGATCAAGTCCGCTATCGACAAGGCCTTCGGTTCGGGTGCCGATGCCGCCGTCTACGAGAACATCGTGTACGAGGGCTATGGTCCCGCCGGCGTTGCCGTCTACGTCGACTGCCTGACCGATAACCGCAACCGTACCGCCGCCGATGTCCGTTCCGCCTTCTCCCACGCTGGCGGCAACCTGGGCACCTCCGGCTCCGTCGCCTTCCAGTTTGAGCGCAAGGGCCAGATCGTCGTCGCCAAGGAGATCCTGGACGAGAACGCCAAGAAGGAGACCATGATCGCCAACGGTGCTGCCGGTGACGAGGAAGAGTTCATGATGGCTATCGCCGAGGCCGGTGGCGACGACTACGAGGACGCCGGCGAGGAGTGGATCGTTTGGACCGCCGCCAACGACGTCATGGCTGTTTCCAAGGCGCTCGAGGAGCAGGGCATCCAGGTCAAGGGCTCCGAGACCACCATGGTTCCGACCACCCCGACCGAGGTCTCCGGCGCCGATGCCAAGAAGGTCCAGCGCCTCATCGACCGTCTCGAGGAGCTCGACGACGTTCAGGATGTTTACAGCACCATGGACATGACCGACGAGGTCATCGCTGCCCTCGAGGAGGAGTAGCGCCTGCACGGGTTAAGCTGTGCATATCTGGGCATAATGAAGCGAGCATACAAGCCTCGTGGAATAGATGAGCCGGATCCGCGTGCGTATGGCACCGGACCCGGCTCTTTTATAATGATGCGAATCGTTTTGCATTCTGTGGACCGAAACCTGAAGGGAGCGCGCGTGCGCGTACTCAAACGAGCCCTAGCAATCGTGTACCTTGCCGCCGCCATCGTGGCGCTGGGCACGCTTGTCTGCCAGTTCTGGGGACCGTATACGTATCGCTTTATGCTGCTGTTGCGTGACACCATGCCTCGCGTCGTCGTTACGGTGTGCGCCGCCATCGTGGCACTTGGCGTGCTCATCGGGTTTTTCCGCCTGATGTTCGCGCGTCGCGAGCCGTCCTGCGTGCATCCGGCGGGGGAGCGCAACATCGAGGTCACCCTCGCAGCGCTTTCCTCGTGCGCCCGTGCCGCGGCGGAGTGCGATGATCGCGTGATGGTTGAGCGTATCGAGGCACGCGTTCAAGGCTCCGACGAGTCGCGCGTTCGTTTTAAGGTCGAAGCCATCGCGCTCGACGATAAGGACGTTGCCGCTCTTGCCACCTCAATGCAGCAGCGCATCGAGAAGGCCTGCGACACCATGCTCGGCACGCCGGGCACGACCGCGCGCGTCCGTTTTTTGCCGTCCAAGACTACCGTCCAGACCGTGGAGGTTTCCGGTGAGTGATACTAATCAAGACAAGACCGTCCGCACCCCGCGCCTGACGATCGACCAGAACGCTACGCCGGCAGGCGAGTCCGCCGACACCAAGCCCGAGGCCGGCGAGCAGCACGACAGCGCCGCCAACGACTTTGACGAGGCCATGGGTCTCATCAAGGGTACGGGGGCGGCCATCTGGAGCTATGCCGTCCGTCATCCCAACACCACGCTCGGAGCCGTCGCTGGTTTTGTGCTCGCCGTGCTGGTGCTCACGCTCGGCCTGTGGGACACACTCGTCATCGCATTCTTTGTGCTGATCGGCGCCGTGATTGGCCAGATCCGTGACGGCGAGAACGGGATCGTCAACTTCTTCGGCCGTCTGTTTAGCGGCCGCTAGTATGTATTCGACCGCCGCGTGTGCGGTGGGCATAAGGAGGAACCATGGCTTTTAACACGAAGGTCGATGTGGCCGATACCGAGCTCGAGGCAGACGAGACCGTTGCCGCCGAGGCTGAGGACGTAACGCTCGAGGACGGGGCGCTCGTCGAGGCCGAGCCCGCCGACGATGCGGACGAGGATGATGAGGAAGCGGACGAGTCCGAGGATTCGCTGACCTATTCCAACGGTGTGATCGAGAAGATCGTCGCCATGGCCACCCGCGAGGTGCCGCACGTCCTGGGCATGAAGGGCAACCTTATGCACTTTGTGCAGGAGCAGTTTGGTGCCGAGAACCTGACCAAGGGCGTGACGGTCGAGGTCACCGATGACAACCGCGTGGTCGTCAACATTTCCGTCATTATCGAGTACGGCGCCTACGCACCCGCGATTTTCGACGACGTTAAGGCGCGCGTGACCGAGCGTCTGGCCGCGATGACCGGCCTTGAGGTGGCAGGCGTCAACCTGCGCATCGAGGATGTCATCACCCCCGAGGAGTACGAGCACCGCACCAGCCAGCACGAGTAACCTACCAAATAGGGACAGGTTTGTTTCGATAGGTTGTACCTGCGAAAACGCTAAACGGTCGACCGCGCAAGCAAAAGTGCGGTCGACCGTTTTCTATATGCCCCCGATGTAGGCATACCGCTCGTCTAACTAGGGGTTGCAATCTTCGCGCTCCGCGTTACCCTAATGGGCGCATTGTTTCCAAATTGTTAACGAGGGGTTGCCGTAATGGCCGACGAGCACGAAACAGAAAGCAAGGCATGGGCGATTGAGGCCGCTGCGGCAGAGGCGGCATCGCGTGCCGCCGAGGAGGTGCATCGTCCTCCCGTGGTGCCGATGGAGCGCGTGGTCGATCGCGCCGATATCGAGCGCGGCGAGCGTGCCGGTCGCAAGCGCAGCCAGGAGCCGGGCTTCCCGCGCTTTTTCGCCGAGCTCAATCTGGGCCTGATCCTCACGGCGTTCGCCATCGTGGCCTTTAAAACCCCCAATCACTTTGCCTTCGGCGGAACCTCGGGCGTGTCGGTCATTCTTTCCACGCTGTTCCCGACTCTGCCCGTCGGCGTCTTTATGTGGATCATCAATGCGGTTCTCGTCGTCTTGGGCTTTATCTTTTTGGAGCGCAAGGCAATCCTGTGGAGCGTTTTTGCCTCGTTTGCGCTTTCGGCCTACGTCTCGCTGTTTGAGCTCTTCATTCCGACGGATGTTTCGATGACGGGCGATATGTGGCTCGACCTGTGCTTTGCCGTTATCTTGCCGGCGCTGGGCAGTGCCATCGTCTTTGATATTGGCGCCTCGACGGGCGGCACCGATATCCTTGCCATGATCCTCAAGCGTCGCACGACGCTCGAGATCGGACGCGCCTTGCTACTGGTCGATATCGGCATCGTGACCATCGCGGCCTTTTTGTACGGTCCGCGCGTTGGCCTGTACTGCGTGCTCGGCCTGTTTGCCAAGACGCTTGTGGTCGACAAGGCCATCGAGAGCATTCACTTGCGCAAGGTCTGTACGATTATTTGCTCCGAACCGCGCAAAGTCGAGGAGTTTATCGTCAAGCATCTCAACCGCACGGCAACGATCAGCCGCGGCTACGGTGCCTTCTCGGGCAATTGCGTCACAGTGATTATGAGCGTGTTGAGCCGTCGCGAGGCAGTGCAACTGCGCCGCTATACCCGCGATATCGATCCAGATGCGTTTATCACGATCGTTGACAGCTCCGAGATCGTGGGCAAGGGCTTCCGCGGCACGAACTAGCGCGGATATACCCTTCGAACCATTGAATAAAGCCGCCTACGTTTCAAATCGGTCATCTTGGGGTATTTGTCCCCACATTGCGCGATAATGTTGCCAAAGACGTCGTTTGCGATCCAGGTGATTCGCTCTAGATACGAAGGGATGATTTCGATGTTCTGTTCGCAGTGTGGCGCCCCCATGGGCGATAACGACAAGTTCTGCGGCGTGTGCGGTGCCCCTAATACCGAGGTCAAGGCCGCCGGCCCCGCTCCCCAGGGACAGTCTCAGCCCCAGCAGTTTGTTCCGCAACCGCCCGTGGCGAATGCGCCAAAGGGCTGTGTGGCTCAGGCGTTCCAAGACATGACCAAGACTCCGGGCGTGCTGCAGCGCGTGTGCCAGATTGCTTTTTTGCCGGCGCTTATCTGTGTCGTGTCGGTGCTCGTGCTGTTCATTCCCGTTATCGGCGGTATTGCAGCTGCTATCGGCTTTTTGGCCGCCTGCGTGGCGAGTGTGTGCGGTTCGGGCTTTGGCATCGAGTGGGGTCGCGACCTGTCGCTTAAGATCGATGACGGTATGGATCGTCCGTTGATGCGTTCCACATCGTTTGGCCTCGGGGTCTTTTCGAGCGTTATTTCGGTCGTGCTCGAGATTATCGCTGCCATTCCCGTTATTGGTGTAGTGCTTTCGCTGGTGGAGAGCGTGGTAATTGGCGCGGCGGGCTCGTATTCGTATTACGGCTCTTCTGCGCTCGAGACTGCGCTGTTTGGCTCGCTTGGCCTGCTTGTCCTGGCTATGATTGCCACGGCGGTCCTGGGAGTCTTCTTTAAGATGTTCGCCGATATCGCCGTGATGCACTTTGCGGTGACCGGTCGCGTCGAGAGCGCGTTTTCGCTCGACAAGGTCTGGGCGGCCTTTAAGAACAATAAGACCAAGCTGTTCTGCGCTTCATTCCTTCCCGAGTTTTTGACGGGCCTGGTCGCCAACGTTGTCACATGGATCTTGACGGCGGTCTTTGGCGCCATTGCCTCTGTCGGTATGTATAGCTACTACTATCGTCCTACGGGTATTGAGGCAATTGTTAGCGGCGGTGGCATCTCACTCGTGCTGTTCCTGGTGCTGATCGCTTTCGTCACCGTATTTCTAACGGTCTTTGGCAAGATGCTCAAGCACCGTGCCGTTGGCTATTGGGTCGCACGTTATGCAAGCGAGTGGGCCGACGAGGATAAGGACGACGTCCTGACGTTTGTATTGCCCTTCGAGAAGAAGTCCGCTCCTTCGGGTTACAGTGCTCCGGATGTCGCGCCTGAGCCCGAGCCTGAGTCTGTCCCGGGATCTGCGCCGGAGTCCGAGCCCACGACGGAGCCCGAGCCCACGACGGAGCCCGCGCCAAGCTCCGACGAGGACCCGCAAGACGAGTAGCCCTGTCACCTGCCATTTGGGGACGGGATAGAAATGGTAGAAATAGTGCTTGACGAATGAGCGGGGGCGGACGTGTCGAAACGTCCGCCCCCGCTTTGACATCGCGATGTGGCTACGGCTGCGAGATGGTCGCGATTCGACTACTCGTTGTGCTTCTCCTCGTGGCGAGCGGCGGCACGGGCATCGTGAATGCCCTTGATGGCGGCATGGCGGGCGGTACGGGCGTCGTGCATGGCGTCGCGGGCCTCGGCGGCTGTTGCCTTGGCAGAGCGCAGTTTGGCGGCCAAGTCGGGATTGGTCTCGGCAACCGCGGCGATAGCGGGGCCGTCGAGCTCCTCTTGCGTGGGCTCGGCCAAAAAGTCGATAGCATACTGAGCGGCTACCATGGAGCCCTTGGCGAGCACGCTCTCGTCGATCTTATAGAAGCAGGAGTGCTGGGCATAGGTGGCGCCGATCTGGGGGTTGCGCGTGCCCACAAAGGCAAGCACACCCGGTACACGGCGCAGGTACTCCGAGAAATCCTCGCCCGAAAGCGTGCCGCGATAATGGCCTTCGCCGGCTGCACCCAGACACTTGACCACGGCCTGACGACAACGCTCACTCGAGGCGACGTCGTTTTCGACCTTGTAGTTGGCGATGGTGTAGTCGGTAAGTTCAGCCTCGGCGCCCAGGGCCGCCGCAGTGTGCTCTACGATGCGGCGCATGAGCTCGGGCATTTCCTCGTGCGTCGAATCGCCATAGGTGCGCACCGTGCCGGCGAGGTAGGCGGTACCGGCGATAACGTTGCGCGCGGTGCCGCCGTGCAGCTCGCCGACGGTAATGACGGCCGGCTCGTAGGGGCTGATCTCGCGCGAAACGATGGTCTGCAGGGCGTTGACGATCTCGGCCGCCACCATGACGGCGTCGTGGCCGCGCTGGGGCATGGCGCCGTGGCACGAGGTCCCGCGGACATCAATGCGGAACCAGTCGGTATTGGCCATGCGCGGACCGGGCTCGCAGCTTACGGTGCCGGCGTCGACCTCACTCCAGATGTGTGCGGCGTAGGCGCCATCGACGCCGTCGAGCACACCCGTGCCGATCATGAGTTTGGCGCCTTGGCCGTTTTCCTCACTGGGTTGGAAGACGATGCGGACCTCGCCGTGGATGTCGTCGGTCATATGGCGCAGGATCTGCAGCGTGCCGAGCATCATGGCAATGTGGCAGTCGTGGCCGCAGGCGTGCATGCAGCCCTCGTTGACGCTGGCGAACTCCTCGCCGGTCTGCTCGGTGACGGGTAGGGCGTCGATATCCGCGCGCAGCAGGATGCGGCGGCGCGGCGTGCCGTCCTCGCGGTAGGCGTCGGGTGCGGTGCCGCGAAGGGTCGCCACCAGGCCCGTCTTAAGCGGGCGCTCGTAGGGGATATTCATGGCGTCGAGCTGGTTGGCGATGTCAGAAGTCGTGCGCTCTTCGGCGAGGCTCAACTCTGGGTGCTTATGGAAGTGCCGGCGCTGCTTGATGATGTAGGGCTCAAACTCGGCGGCGATATCTTGGATGGCTGCGGTGACGTCATCAGCCGCGCGGGCCTCGGTCGCTGCCATAATCTGCTGTGCCTTGGTCTTCGTCATGGTCGATTTGCTCCTTGCTGGTTTATCGCAAAATCGTACAGGCTCTTTCCAGTATGCCACCTGCCACTTGGGGACGGGGCAGAAATGGTAGAAATGGATACCTCCGTAACCTTGACAGGTCCAAATTGCTTGTGCACGCAGCCTTGGATGCGGCTTTCAAGCTTGAAATCTACCATTTCTACCCCGTCCCCAAGTGGCAGGCGGGGCCGTTGGGGTTGGGAAAGGTGCCGTTTACCGCTTGACGTTTTGCAGCTGTGGCGGTGGAGTACACTCGGGGGTGTTGAATTTCCTGCCAGAGATGGGGATGCCCATGCAACATATCGATCGGATTATCCGCTCTAAGAACGTCTTTACCTCGCAAGACGGCATCGATACCGCCCGTGAGCTGGCGATTGCCATCGCAGGCGACCGTATCGTCGCAGTCGGCAAGCCCGATGACGTGATCGCCGCCGCGCCTGCCGCCACGCCGGTTATCGACTACGGCGAGCAGTTTGTCTGCCCCGGTTTCCATGACGCTCATCTGCACTTCTTTCATACCTCGGTCGGTTCCTCGCCGTATATGCTCATGGATGGGGGCACGTCCGAGGTGGCGCTGGTGCAGCACGTGCTCGAGTTTTCCCAGGATCTGCCCGACGACGCTTGGGTTGTGACGCAGGGCTGGCGCGACTACCGTTGGGACCCGCCCGAGCATCCTACCAAGGCGTCGCTCGATGCGGTATTTCCCGATCGTCCCTGCGTTATGTACTCGGGCGACGGCCACACGCTGTGGCTCAACAGTCGCGCTCTCGAGGCGCTCGGCGTCACGCGCGATAGCGAGCCGCCAGCGGGCGGCAGCTACGACAAGGACGCAAACGGTGAGCTCACGGGCATTGCTCACGAGGCGGCCGCCATGCAGCTGTTGCCGCGCTGCCTTGAGTGGCTGGGCGAAGATCGCATCGCAAGCGCTTACGCCGATCAAATGAGGCGCATGGCCGAGCAGGGCATCACCTCTATCTGCGACATGTCGCTCATGCCCATGCCGGGCTGCGATTTTATCCGCGACGACGTCTACGACAAACTGCAGACAGCCGGCAAGCTGGGCATTCGTGCCCATCTGTTCCCCACGCTGCTGGATGACCAGTCGCGTCTAGAAGAGCTGCAGGCACGTTACGCGAACAACGCACTGCTTTCGGCGCCGGGCTTTAAGCAGTTCTTTGACGGTGTGTCGAGCGAACATACGGCATATCTCACCGAGCCCTATACCAACCCGCGCTTCCCGGGCGACCAAGGCCGTCTGACGGTTTCCGCCGAGCGCATGCGCAAGCTGGTTCTGGCGGCTGCGGAGCGCGGCCGCGCCGTGCGCATCCACGTTATCGGCGACGGTGCGATTCATGCCGCGCTGGATATCTTCGAGGAAGCCGCCGGTCTGTACGGCCTGCCCCAGCACGGCCACAACACGCTCGAGCACCTGGAGAACCTCCTGCCCGAGGACATCGACCGCCTGCGCAAGCTCAACGTGGTCGCCTCGAGCCAGCCCTGCCACATTACGCTCGACCCGGGTGGACCGGAGCGCGATTTGGGCTTGGAGCGCAGCCGCATCATGTGGCCGTTCGCAACCTATAAGCAGCGCGGCATTCGCCAAGCCTTCGGTACCGACAGCCCCATCACGCCCGTTACCAGCATGGACGTGCTCTACACGGCTATCACACGCCAGGACCCCAAAAGCCACTGGCCCGAGGGCGGCTGGTTGCCGAGCGAGCGCATCGACGCGGCAACGGCTTTGCGCAACTACACCTTGGGCAGCGCCTATGCGGCAGGTGACGAGCAAAACCTCGGCAGTTTGGAGCCCGGCAAGTATGCTGACCTGGTAGTCTTGGATCAAAACCCGCTCACCGTTGACCCCCAAGAGCTGCAAGCCACCAAGGTTCAGGCCACCTACCTAGCCGGTAACCTCATCTACGAGCGCTGATGCTCATGCCGTGTCGTTAAACGCGGCCCGGGCGACTTATTTTGGGATGGCGCTCGAGCCACGTCTGCATATCGGTGGGGACTCGTTATGAGCGTCCCTGCTCTGCCGGATTTGTGCGTGGGGTGGAGGCGCTGCTGCCCCGCGCGTTCAAATCGGACATTTGCAATGCTGCCTCATGGTGTTTTGCATACTTCCCATTACAGATTGCATAAAAAGGTTGGGATGTTCTTTCTGGCCCTGATGTACCCCCGCCTGGGCCGTGCAAAAAACGGAGTATTCAGCACTGCGAGCTCTGCCGGCGCCGTTGCGGTCGGGTAATGTCATGGGGATTGACGTCATTTTGGCGTCCGGGCAGGCACGAGGCATGCCTTTATGCCCTGATGGGGTCTGCCTGCCGACTCAAATCGCCGGTCGAAGGCGTCCTTGGGACCAATAAGATGTGTCTGGCGCGTATACAGCCATCCTGGTCTGCTGAATACTCCCAAAAATGCACGGTGCTCCCCAGGGGACCCGTGCGTGCAGCGAAAGCCATGCCCATGTTCCTATCCACATCGCCATTTTGATGCACTGACGTTTCTGAATGCCGCGCCCGAACTAGTTAACTTGGCTCCCGTGTGGCGCCGGAGGGGCGGGATATAAGGTTTGTCGCGAGTTCCGCACGAGCCGAAGGCCACGTAATGTGGCCTTCGTGCGAGCAGGACTGCCCGAGCAGGAAACCTTATGCCCCGCCCCTCCGGCGCCACACGGGAGCTGCGCACAAGTTATTCCCCCGGCATTCAGAAAATCTAAGTGCCAAAAAATAAGATTTTTTGACTCTGTGTTGTATAACCCGCCATTCGTGGGTACCATTCAACGCGTACGCAAACAAATAGGGTTAATTCGCGTGGCATAACCACGCGGCCCAAAAAGGAGGAGACAAGCATGTCGTCTTTGAAACCGCTTGCAGATCGTGTTCTGGTCAAGCCCGACGAGGCCGAGCAGAAGACCGCTTCTGGTCTGTATATCGCCAGCAACGCTCAGGAGAAGCCGCAGCGCGGCACCGTCGTTGCCGTTGGCGCTGGCAAGGTCAACGACAAGGGTGAGCGCATCCCCATGGACGTCAAGGAAGGCGACGTTGTCATCTATGGCAAGTTCGGTGGCAACGAGGTCAAGGTCGACGGCGAGAAGTATCTGCTGATGCGCGCCGACGACATCTACGCCGTCGTCGAGGCCTAGTCTCATCAGGCTCTCTGATTCGTCTTTGAACGCGGTCGCCGCATAGGACTCGGAAGCGGCGACGTGAGTCACATTTCTTTTGGAGGATTACCTACCATGGCAAAGAACATTACGTTCAATACCGATGCCCGCGCTAAGCTCGCCAAGGGCGTCAACACTCTGGCCGATGCCGTTACCGTCACCATGGGCCCCAAGGGCCGCTATGTCGCCCTGCAGCGCACGTTCGGTGCCCCGACCATCACCAACGACGGCGTTTCCGTCGCCAAGGAGATCGAGCTCGAGGACAACATCGAGAACATGGGTGCCCAGCTGGTGAAGGAGGTCGCCACCAAGACCAACGACACCGTGGGTGACGGTACCACCACCGCAACCCTGCTCGCTCAGGCCATCGTTAACGACGGCTTGCGCAACGTCGCCGCTGGCGCCAACCCGCTGGCCATCCGTCGCGGCATCGACAAGGCCGTTAACGCCGCCGTCGCCGAGATGAAGAAGCAGGCCAAGCCGGTCGAGACCAAGGAGCAGATTGCTTCCGTCGGTACCATCTCCGCCGGTGACCCCGAGGTCGGCGAGAAGATCGCCGAGGCCATGGAAGTCGTGGGCAAGGACGGCGTCATCACCGTCGAGGATTCCCAGACGTTCGACATCACCATCGACACCGTCGAGGGCATGCAGTTCGATAAGGGCTACGTCTCCGCTTACTTCGTCACGGACAACGACCGCATGGAGGCCGTGATGAAGGATCCGTACATCCTCATCACCGACCAGAAGATCTCCAGCGTCCAGGACATCATGCCTGTTCTCGAGGCTGTCCAGCGCGCTGGCCGTGGCCTGCTCATCATCGCTGAGGACATCGACGGCGAGGCCCTGCCCACCCTCGTCCTCAACAAGATCCGCGGCGCCCTCAACGTCTGCGCCGTCAAGGCTCCGGGCTACGGCGATCGCCGCAAGCGCATTCTCGAGGACATCGCCGTCCTCACCGGTGGTCAGGCCGCTCTGGACGAGCTGGGCGTGAAGGTCGCTGACATCACCGCCGATATGCTCGGTACCGCTAAGTCCGTCACCATCTCCAAGGACAACACCGTCATCGTCGGCGGCGCTGGCTCCAAGGAGGCCATCGACGCCCGTATTGCTCAGATCAAGGGCGAGATGGAGAACACCACCTCTGACTTCGACCGCGAGAAGCTCCAGGAGCGCCTGGCCAAGCTCTCCGGTGGCGTTGCCGTCATCAAGGTCGGCGCTGCCACCGAGTCCGAGCTCAAGGAGATCAAGCACCGCGTTGAGGACGCCCTGCAGGCAACCCGCGCTGCTGTCGAGGAGGGCATTGTCGCTGGCGGCGGCGTCGCCTTCATGGACGCTGTGCCTGCGCTCGATGCCGTCGAGATCGACGACCCCGAGGAGAAGATCGGCGTCGACATCGTCAAGAAGGCTCTGACCGCTCCGGTCGCAACCATTGCCAAGAACGCTGGCTTTGAGGGCGCTGTCGTGGTCGACAAGGTCGCCGAGCTGCCCGCTGGCCAGGGTCTCAACTCTGCCAGCGGCGAGTGGGGCGACATGATCGAGATGGGCGTCCTCGACCCCGTCAAGGTCAGCCGCGTCACCCTGCAGAACGCTGCTTCTGTCGCCAGCCTGATCCTCATCACCGAGGCCACGGTTTCCGATGTGCCCAAGAACACTCAGCTTGAGGATGCTATCGCTGCTGCTACCGCTGGTCAGCAGGGCGGCGGTATGTACTAAGGCCGACAAGGTCTAGAACTCCCACCGGGGATCCGGGGGCGTGACGGGGTTTCTCTCCGGAACGTCCTCGGACATGCAAAGAGGCTCCGCATCGCGCTTCGCGCTGCGGAGCCTCTTTGCGTCCTGCGGAATGTTCCGGAGAGAAACCCCGTCACGCCCCCGGATTCCCTGCGTTTACGGCCTTGAGGTCGGCTCGCGGAGAAGGACATGGTTGTTGGGGATACGTATCCCGGACGCTGTTTCGCGCTTTGCGCGAAAGGCGCGTTACTGTGGGATGGGTGGGGAACGTGGTTGTTGCGGCAACTGATCCCCACTATAAATTACCCTTGGCATGCTTGCGCGAAAGCCTGCCCGTGCTAGACTTGGAATTGCTGTTTCAGGGCGGGGTGAAATTCCCCACTGGCGGTAAATCGGACGGTGCCAGAGGGGCACCGTGGCGCAGGCGAGGTGCCTGCGTCCGAGCCGATGAGTCCGCGACCCGTGCGTGCGTTGGTTCGCATGTCGGCTGAACTGGTGAGATCCCAGTACCAACGGTTAGAGTCCGGATGAAAGAGGCAGGTGATCTTATGTCTGAACAGTCGCAGCATATCCATTTCGAGAACACGAATAGGTGGAGCACCAAACAGCTCGTTACCATGGCGCTGATGTGCGCCTTGGGCGCCCTGTTTATGTACGTGCAGCTGCCCATCCTTCCTTCGGCGCCGTTTTTGACCTACGACCCGTCGCTGGTGCCGGCGATGGTGTGCGGTTTTGCGTATGGTCCCGGCGCCGGTACTGCTGTTGCCGCTATGGCTATCGTTATTCACGCGCTCACCACGGGTGACTGGGTCGGTGCGCTTATGAACCTGGTTGCCACGCTGGGCTACATTCTGCCCGCGGCTATCGTCTACCAGAAGATGCATACCTATAAGGGTGCTGTGATTGGCCTGGTGTTCGGCGTCATTGCCGCTACGGCACTGTCTATGGCCGCAAACCTTACCATTGGCGTATGGTTCTGGTATGGCTCGGTCGATGCGATCGCCCCGCTCATGGTTCCTGCCGTGCTGCCGTTCAACCTTATCAAGACCGTGCTCAACTCGGTGCTCACGCTTGCAGTGTACAAAGCGGTCTCCAACCTCCTCACGCCTAAAAAGAACCAGGTCAAAGGCCGCGCATGATTGATTGTCGAGGCGTTTCCTTTAGCTATGACGGTGTCACGCCGGCGCTCGACGGTATCGATCTGAACATCGAGGATGGCGAGTTTTTCTGCATCCTCGGCGGCAATGGGTCGGGCAAGTCGACGTTTGCCAAGCATCTGAATGCGCTGCTGCAGCCCGATGCAGGAACGGTGCGTATCAACGGCATGGACGCGTCCGATCCCGAGCTGGTCTACGACATCCGCTCGACTGCGGGCATGGTGTTCCAGAATCCCGATGATCAGCTGGTGGCAACGCTTGTCGAAGATGACGTTGCGTTTGGTCTCGAAAACCTTGGCGTGCCATCGGCGCAAATTGCGCAGCGCGTACGCGAGGCGCTGAAGGGTGTGGGCCTGGTGGGCTTTGAGCGCCACGAGACCCATGCACTTTCGGGCGGCCAAAAGCAGCGCGTGGCGCTTGCCGGCGTGCTCGCCATGGAACCGCGCGTGCTCATATTGGACGAGGCTTCTTCGATGCTCGATCCGCGTGGACGTAAGGGCCTCATGAAGGTTTGCCGCGCGTTGCACGATCGCGGCATGACCATCGTGATGATTACGCACGTTATGGAAGAGGCCGCCGAGGCCGATCGTGTCGCGGTGTTTCGGGCGGGGCGCGTTGCCATGCTCGGTGCGCCCGAGGAAATCTTGACGCGGGCGGACGAACTTGCCCAGCTCAACCTGGATATGCCGGCGTCGTGCTCTCTAGGTAGGGCACTCCGCGCGAAGGGCGTACCCGTTTGCGCGCAGGTGCGTGAGGCGGATATGGTCGCCGAGATTGCACAGGTTTATGCTGAGCGAAGCGGGGCGGACGTCGCTGGGCGGCCCTCCGCATCCGATTCTCGTGTGCTTGACCATGCATCCTCTGCAGCCGACGGGATGGTCGCGTCGGAGCCCGTCATCGAGATTTCGCACCTCTCGCATAGTTGGTCGCTGAGCGCCCGCGAGCGCCGCCGATGGCGCAAGCGCTCGACCACTGTGGGCGCATCGGGCAAACAGGCTCTTTGGGGCAACGATCCAAACAGCCCCTGGGCGCTACGTGATGTTTCGCTGACGGTGCGTCGCGGCGAGTTTCTGGGCCTGGCGGGTCATACCGGCTCGGGTAAATCAACGCTGGTTCAGCATCTCAACGGGCTGATTCGTCCACAGGAGGGGAGCGTTTGCGCACTGGGGCTCGACCTATCAAGCAAGAAAGGCGCCGCCGCGGTTAAGGCCAAGGTCGGCGTGGTGTTTCAGTATCCCGAGCGCCAGCTATTTGCCGAGACCGTGGCGCAGGACGTGGCGTTTGGCCCGCGCAACCTTGGCCTGCCGCAAGACGAGGTTGTTCGCCGTGTCGCAACATCGCTTGCGCGCGTGGGCCTCGACCTTGCTGCGATAGGCGACAAGAGCCCCTTTGAACTTTCGGGCGGTCAGCAGCGCCGCGTGGCGTTTGCCGGCGTGCTCGCCATGGAGCCCGAGGTCCTGGTGCTCGACGAGCCCATGGCGGGGCTCGATCCGGCTGCGCGCAGGGATTTCCTGGAGCTCATCGATCGGCTCCATCGTGAGGGCCTGACCGTTGTCATGGTTTCGCACAGCATGGATGACCTGGCAAATTGTTGTGACCGTATCGTTGTGATGAACGAGGGCGCGGTGTTCGCCGATGGAACGCCCGCACAGGTTTTTGCGCACGCGAACGAGCTCAAATCGATCGGTTTGGGCGTTCCCGCTGCGCAGCGCATGGCATTGTCGCTCGTGCAAGCCGGTGTGCCGCTCCGCTGCGACAAGCTTTATACGGTTGAGTCACTGGCCGACGAGTTGGCCGGCATGCTGCTAGGCTGCGCGGACGGACCTTTGAGGGCGTCGCGTCAGGCTGGTTCCAAGATGGCCACGCAAGAGGAGGGCTGCTAATGGAGGCGTTTTCGTTTGGCAGCTACTATCCCGGCGATAGTGCGATCCACCGCCTGGATCCGCGCACTAAGTTGCTCCTAGGTTTCGCATTTCTGATCACTGCGCTCACCGTCGGCAGCTTCCGCGGGCTGGTTCCGATCGCAATTTTTGTCGTGCTGGTCTATGTCGCGGCCCGGGTTCCGTTGCGTCGGGTCCTATCGTCGATGGCACCACTGCTGGCGATTGTCGTGGTGGTCGCGGTGCTCAACCTGTTTTCCGATCAGAGTGGCCGCATTTTGTGGCAGTTTGGCTTTTTGCAGGTGAGCGAGGGCTCGCTGCGTTCTGCGACGTTTATGGCGTGTCGCCTGACGATGATGATGGCCGGCATGAGCGCCATTACGCTCACCACGCCGACGCTCGACCTCACCGCGGGTTTTGAGCGCCTGCTCGCACCATTCGCGCGCGTGGGGCTTCCGGCGCACGAGCTCGGCATGATTATGGGTATCGCACTGCGATTTATGCCACAATTTGCCACCGAGATGAAACAGACGGCCGATGCACAGGCAAGCCGTGGCGCGCGCGTGACGGGCGGTCCGCTCGGTGGCGTGCGCATGCTCGGCAGTGTGGCGATTCCGCTGTTTACTGGCGTGTTCCGTCATGCCGAGACGCTTTCGGCCGCCATGGATGCGCGCTGCTATCACGGCGAGCGGGGGCGCACGCGTCTGCATGCGCTTACGTTTGGCCGCGGGGATGCACTGGCCGCGGTGGCGATGGCGCTGTTGGTGGCATGCGTTGTCGTTATCAATCTTCAACTCGTCTAAGCTCGATTCGAGCGCAAGAAAGGGGTCTCTATGACCGACATCGATCGCACGGCTCAGCTCGAGCGCGTCTGCTCGTATCTCCGGCGCATTCCGGCGTGGTATCTTGCCACGACCGATGCAAACGACGGGCATCAGCCCCGCGTGAGGCCGTTTTCGTTTGCCATGGTCGATAACGACAAGCTGTGGTTTTGCACGTCGCGCGACAAGGACGTGTGGGCGGAGTTGAGCAAGAATCCCAAGTTTGAGGTATCGGGCTGGAAGCCGGGGGAGTGCTGGATCGTGTTAACTGGCGAGGCCGCACTCGAGGACGATGCATTCGTGAGTGACAAGGTGCGCCAGACGGGCTTTAAGCACATGGTGGGCATTGGCGAGCAACACGATAGTGCCAACGATGGCCGCCTTGCGTTCTTCTCGGTCCGCAACATCGCCGCGCGGTTCTGCGATATCGACGGCAGCGAAGAGCTCCTCGAGCTTTAATTTCCCAAATTAGCTGCCCATTCCAAAAAGACTGGTCAGATGACAGGAGGAAACGTGGACGGATTGAATACGGTGCTGGAGTATCTGACGTCGGTGCCGGCGTGGTACCTAGCGACGAGCGTGGACGGGCAGCCGCATGTGCGTCCGTTCTCGTTTGCGCAGATTCAGGACGGCAAGCTGTGGTTTGTAACGGCGCGCACCAAAGATGTGTGGCAAGAGCTGCTGCAAAACCAGCGCTTTGAGGCCACGAGTTGGTGGCCGGGCCATGGTTGGTTGATCCTGCGCGGACGTGCGGGTCTGGACGACCGGGCTTCGGATGAAATGCGCGAGGCCGGGTGGAAACATCTTGAGCGCTTGAGCGAGCACTATGAGGGGCCTAACGATCCCACGCTCGTCTTCTTTAGCGTCGAGGACCCCGAGGCTTTTATCTGCAATCACGACGAATGGGTTCCGGTCGAGCTCTAGGCTGCTCTGGGCGACCCTTAAGTTTGGTATTCCGTATAAGGTGGGCTCTGCATTGGCCAGCAGCATGATGCGCTGCGGCTAATGCAGAGCTCGCTTATTTTTTGTCAATTCTTTCAAGCGAATGTGTCGGATATGTTTCAATGCATGAAGACACAAATTATTTGCGTAAATATGCATTCTCGGGTGCTAAAGTTTCAACCTACCTCATAACGACGGCTGCGGAATGCGCAATGACGCATAAGACCGCAGACAAGGAGTCCGATATGTCTTTAAAGGTTGGAATCGTCGGCGCGGCTGGATATGCCGGCGCCGAGCTTATTCGCCTCGTGCTCGGCCATCCCGAGTTTGAACTTGTTGCCATTACGTCCAACGCCGATGCCGGCCAGCTGCTGTCCGTGGTGTATCCGAGCTTTGCTGGCGTGAGCGATCTGGTTTTCACCACGCATGACGCCCCTGAACTCAAGAGCTGCGATGCGGTTTTTCTTGCCGTACCGCACACGGCTGCCATGGCACAGGTGCCCGCTCTGCTTGCATCGGGTGTCTCTTGCTTTGATCTTTCGGCCGATTACCGTCTGAGCGACGCGTCTGTCTTTGAGACATGGTATGCCGCCGAGCACACGAGCCCCGAGTTGCTTAAAACACGTGCCTTCGGTCTGCCCGAGTTGTTCTGCCGGGACTTAGAGACCGCTGCTTCCAGCCATGCCGCTGGCAGACCCGTGCTGGTCGCCTGCGCCGGTTGCTATCCCACCGCAACGAGTCTTGCTGCCGCGCCTGCCGTGCGTGCGGGCTGGGTGGCCCAGAGCGGCCCCGTAGTCGTCGACGCCATCAGTGGCGTGACGGGTGCCGGTAAGTCGTGCAACACCCGCACCCATTTTTGCAGCGCGGACGAGAATCTGGAGGCCTATGGCGTAGGAAAACATCGCCATACGCCAGAAATCGAGCAAATTCTGGGCCTTACCGATCGCGTCGTCTTTACTCCGCACCTGGCACCGCTCAAGCGCGGCCTGCTCTCTACGGTGACGCTGCCGCTCGCAACGCAGGCTCTCGAAGCGCTGACTCTTGAGGATGCCGTCGACCATTACAAGAAGTTCTACGCCGGTCGTACCTTTGTGCGCGTGCTCGATGCCGGCCAGCAGCCCAAGACGGCTTCGGTTGTCGGTACCAATGCCGCCCAGATCGGCCTTGCGCTCAACAAGCGTGCGGGCGTGCTGGTGGCGACGGGCGCCATCGACAATTTGTGCAAGGGCGCTGCGGGCCAGGCGGTCCAGTGCGCCAACATCGTCTTTGGTTTTGACGAGCGACGAGGCTTGCCCACAGTGGCGTGCCCGGTGTAGCACATTCGATTATTAACGATTTGGTAGTCGGGTATCGAGTTTGGCGCCACTTTTAAGCTGGTCTCATGATTGTGGCTGACATGGCGCACCAACCGATGCCCATTTTTTGTTTGACATAAGGAGTCGTACAGACGATGAATGCTGAGCAGTTCGATATCAAGATTCGTACCGTAGAGGGCGGCGTAACGGCGGCAGCCGGCTTTAAGGCGGCGGGCATCCATGCCGGATTCCGCAAGAATCCCGAGCGCCTGGATTACGCGCTCGTTGTGCCCGATAAACCCTGTCCCGGGGCCGGCGTGTTTACGACTAACCGCTTTTGTGCGGCGCCCGTGCAGGTGAGCCGTGCCAACCTGGGCGGTACGGACAAGGGCTATGGCATCATCGCCGGTGTTTCAATCAACTCCGGCAACGCGAACGCCGCCACGGGCGAGACCGGCCTTGCCTGTGCGCGCGAGACGTGCAATATCGCCTCGCAGGTCATTGGCTGTGAACCCCAACAGATTTTAGTTGCCTCCACGGGCGTGATCGGACAGATTCTGCCGATCGACACGTTTGAGACGGCAATTCCGTCCGCCTACGAGGCACTCTCTGCCCATGGCGGCGCCGATGCAGCCTGTGCCATCATGACGACCGATACGCATTCCAAGGAGTATGCCGTTCGCTACCGCAGTGAGGCTGTGGGCCATGTGGGCAACGCTTATACGGTGGGCGGCATGTGCAAGGGATCGGGCATGATCATGCCCAATATGGCCACCATGATCGCGGTCATTACTACCGATGCCCCCGTCGAGTCGGCGGCGCTCCACACCCTACTGCTCTCGACCGTTAAACAGACCTTTAATAAAGTAACGGTCGATTCCGATACCTCGACTAACGACACCTGTATCATGCTGGCTTCTGGCGCTGCCGCCGCGGATGCCGAGGCCATCGTCGAGGGCACTGACGCCTTTGGCGAGCTGGCCTTTGCCGTGCACGAGGTGTGCGAGAGCCTGGCGCGTAACATTGCGGCCGATGGCGAGGGTGCGTCAAAGCTCGTGACGGTTAACGTCACCGGCGCCGCCAACGACGAGGAAGCCGATATCGCCGCCCGTGCCGTCGCCAACTCGCCGCTCGTCAAGACCTGCATCGCTGGCCACGACTGCAATTGGGGTCGCGTTGCCATGGCGCTCGGCAAGTGCGGCGTAAAGTTTAATCAGGAGGACGTTTCCATCGACATGATGGGCATGCCCGTCTGCCGCGAGGGCCTGACTGTTCCTTTTGACGAGGACGAGGCCCTGCGACGTTTTGAGGCGCCCGAGATCGTGATTTCGGCCGACCTGGGCGCAGGCGACGCGGCAACGACCGTGTGGACCTGTGACCTCACGCACGAGTACATCTCAATCAATGGCGACTACCGCTCCTAGACTCCAGGCACGCTGCGCATCTCGCCGCGATTGCGGGCAGCGGAGCACAGCGCGATAACGATACGAAAGACGAGGCAGATTATGAAATTCGCACGCGATTGTCGTTCGAGCGAATCCAACGAAGCAACTGCGCAGCTGCTGTTCGAAGCGCTGCCGTGGATTAAAAACCTGACCGGCAAGACGGTCGTTATCAAGTATGGCGGGGCCGCCATGGTAGACGAGCAACTGCGTCGCGACGTGATGAGCGACATCGTTTTGCTCAAGATTATCGGCATGCGCCCCGTCATCGTGCATGGCGGCGGTAAAGCCATCAACGAGGCGCTGAGCCATTACGATATGCCCGTCGAGTTTAAGAACGGCCAGCGCGTGACCACGCCGGCGACCATGGATATCGTGCGCGAGGTGCTGGGCGGCAAGGTTAACCAAGAGCTGGTGGCGGCAATCAACCACCACGGTAACTTGGCCGTGGGCGTATCGGGCAGCGACGCCGGCACGCTCATCGCCGAGCCGCTCGACCCCGAGCTCGGACGCGTGGGCAAAGTGACGCATGTCAACACCGACTACATCGAGAACTTGCTCGATAGCGAGTATATTCCCGTCATCGCTACCGTCGCGGCGGGGGAGGACGGTGGCTTCTTCAATATCAACGCCGACACCGCCGCCGGTGCCGTTGCGGCGGCGCTCCACGCGCACAAGGCGATCTTTTTGACCGACGTCGACGGCCTGTACAAGGACTTTAGCGATAAAGACTCGCTCATCTCCAACCTAACGCTCGACGAGGTTAATGAGATGCTCTACGGTGGCGAGGTCGATAAGGGCATGATTCCCAAACTGCGCGCGGCCGTCGATGCGCTTGTCGGCGGCGTATTTCGCGCTCACATCATTAACGGTACCACGCCGCATTCGCTGCTCCTGGAGCTGCTGACCGATGCCGGCGTCGGCACCGTGATCCACTCTACCGAGACGGCCTACGAATTTGATACGCACCCGCACCCGCTTTCGACCTTTGCGGCGCGCCTGACCGAGAACCTCGACGAGGTCGAGAAGCTCCAGACGGTCTAGCTGGTTAGAAATCGTCACACCGTTACACCCACAGTCCGCGCCACCTGGCGCTTAACGAAAGGCATCTCATGTCACTTGCAGCTCAACAATCGCTCGAATCCCACTACGTTATGCAAACCTTTGGCCGCTCGCCGGTCGAGTTTGTCGAGGGCCACGGCATGAAGCTCACCGGCGACGATGGTCGCGAGTATCTCGATTTTCTTGCAGGTATTGGCGTATGCAGCCTAGGCCACGGCAATCCGGCGGTGCTCTCGGCGCTCGAGGCCCAGGCCAAAAAGCTCCTGCATGTCTCCAACTACTTCTACATTGAGCAGCGCGGCCAGGTCGCGGCGTTGCTGTCCAAGCTCGCCAACGACGATGCGGACGGTGCGCGCGTGCTTGCCGACGCGATTGCCGCTGGCGACGAGACCACGGCGGCGGCGCTTGGCGCTCCGGCTGCGGGCGAGCAGGTGTGGGAGACGTTCTTTGCCAATTCCGGTGCCGAGGCCAACGAGGGCTCTATGAAGCTCGCGCGTCTGTACGCCAAACGTGCCGGCAACGGTGGCAACACCATCGTGTGTATGCGCGGCGGATTTCATGGTCGTACGCTCGAGACCATTGCCGCGACCATGCAGGATTGGCTGCAGGACAGTTTCCGCCCGCTGCCGGGTGGCTTTGTGGCATGCACACCCAACGATGTAGATGAACTGCACGCAATCTTTAAGCAGTTGGGAAGCGAGATTTGCGCTGTGATGCTCGAGCCGATCCAGGGCGAAAGCGGTGTGCATCCCATGACCGAGGAGTTTATGGCGGCGGCGCGCGACTTGGCACACGAGGTGGGTGCCGTGCTTATCGCCGACGAGGTCCAGTGTGGTATTTTCCGCTCCGGCAAGCCGTTCGCGTTTCAGACTTATGGTGTGGAGCCCGATATCATGAGTCTTGCCAAGGGCATCGCCGACGGCGTGCCCATGGGTGCCGTGGTGGCAAAGAAAGAAATCGCTGACATCTTTAAGCCCGGCGACCATGGTTCGACCTTCGGCGGCAGCTGCTTGGCCATCGCGGCGTGTGCCGCGACGCTCTCCGCGCTTGTGCGCGGTGACTACGCAGACCATTCCGCCAAGGTGGGTACCTATATGGAGGCAAGGCTCGCCAAGCTGCCGCATGTTACCGAGGTGCGTGGTCGCGGCCTAATGCTCGGCTGCGATTTGGACGATGCTGCGGGTGATGCGCACGACGTTGTGGCTCGCGCATTGGTGGCTGGTGCGGTGATTAACGCTACGGGTGCACATACACTGCGCTTCTTGCCGCCGCTCGTGTGCGAGGAAGCCGACGTGGATGGTCTGATCGAGATCCTGGCGGGTGTTTTAGCTTAGCGCCATCAGGCATAGCAGTTTGAAGCGGGTTCCAGACCGTCACGTGCCGTTTGGCGCACGATTGGGCGAACTGGAGCCCGTTTTGCTATCGATTTACCATGGCTGGGATAGGCCGTGTGCAAACAAAAACGGTCCCCTTGCGAGGACCGTTTCCAATTCAGTGGTGGGCGATGAGGGATGTCCGCGTGCGGCTGGCGCCGCCCGCTTCCGCTTCGTCGCTCCGCTCCTCGCGTGCTGCGCTGGAAAACGCTTCGCGTTTCCTCAGCTCCGCACCCTTGCGGGTTCGAATCCCTCTGCACTGGGCCCAAAAAAGAAAGGCCCCCATCGCTGGGAGCCTTTTCAGTCAAGTGGTGGGCGATGAGGGATGTCCGCGTGCGGCTGGCGCCGCCCGCTTCCGCTTCGTCGCTCCGCTCCTCGCGTGCTGCGCTGGAAAACGCTTCGCGTTTCCTCAGCTCCGCACCCTTGCGGGTTCGAATCCCTCTGCACTGGGCCCAAAAGGGAAAGGCCCCCATCGCTGGGAGCCTTTTCAATCAAGTGGTGGGCGATGAGGGATTCGAACCCCCAGCCTTGTGCGTGTAAAGCACCTGCGCTAACCGTTGCGCCAATCGCCCGTGCGGAGAGAGTATAGCAAAACAATCGCCCCATTCACCTCATATCCATTAAAGGTAACCGGCGCGTGTCACAGCGGAGCTGATTCAGTTGAGATTGCCTGAACATTCCGCCCCTCTTTACGCCCTCGGGTATACTTAAAAGCTACTGATTCGATTTGATGCCCAGCAACAGCAGAGGGGATAGTATATGTGCGGTTTTGTCGGTTTTGTCGGTGGGACGGATAACCAATCCGAGGTGCTCACCAAGATGATGGACCGCATCGTCCATCGCGGTCCCGACATGGGCGGTCAGTTTATCGACGGCCGCGTTGCCCTCGGCTTCCGCCGCTTGTCAATCCTTGACCTGACCGAGGCTGGCGCCCAACCCATGGCCAACGAGGACGGTAGCGTCGTCATTGTCTTCAACGGCGAGATCTACAACTTCCAAGAACTCCGTTCCGAGCTCGAGGCCAAGGGCTACAAGTTCCACTGCGGCGCCGACACCGAGAGCCTCCTGCACGGCTACGAGGAGTGGGGCGAGGCCGTCCTCGATCGCCTGCGCGGTATGTACGCCTTCGTCATCTGGGACAAAAAGAAGAACAAGCTTTTTGGCGCCCGCGACATCTTTGGCATCAAGCCGCTTTACTACTATCCCATGGCCGATGCGGGCGACGGCGCTCCGGGCGTGCTCTTTGGTTCCGAGATCAAGAGCTTCCTGGACTACCCGCACTTCCACAAGGCGGTCAACAAAAAGGCTCTGCGTCCGTACATGACGCTGCAGTATTCGGCAACCGAGGAGACCTTCTTCGAGGGTGTCTACAAGCTGCCGCCGGCGCACTACTTTACCGTCGATATTCCGACCGGCAAGATGAACATCGAGCGCTACTGGGATTGCGATTACTCTGCCGTCGAGAAGCCGTTCGAAGAGTATGTCGATGAGCTGGACGAGGTCGTGCACGAGAGTGTCGAGGCCCATCGCATCGCCGACGTCAAGGTCGCGTCGTTCCTCTCCGGCGGCGTCGACTCCAGCTATATTGCTGCTTGCCTCATGCCCGACAAGACCTTCTCGGTGGGCTTTGACTACAAGAACTTCAACGAGACCAACTACGCCAAGGAGCTTTCCGATAAGCTCGGCGTCGAGAACGTCCGCAAGATGATTACCGCCGACGAGTTCTTCGGTGCGCTCGAGGATATCCAGTATCACATGGACGAGCCGCAGTCCAACCTGTCTTCTGTGCCGCTGTGGTTCTTGGCCGAGATGGCCCGCAAGGACGTCACCGTAGTGCTTTCGGGCGAAGGCGCCGACGAACTCTTTGGCGGCTACGCCTACTACGAGGACACGGTCCCGGTCCGCAAGTACAAAAAGATGGTGCCGCTGCCCATCCGTCGCGCGCTCGGTAACCTGGCGCTGCATATGCCGTACTTCAAGGGACATAACTTCCTGGTCAAGGGTGCCGAGATCCCTGAGAAGTCGTTCCTGGGACAGGCTCTGGTATGGCCGGAGCGCGAGGTCGACGGCGTGCTCAAGCCCGAGTACAACACCGGCGATGGCGCCTTCGAGCTTGCCGCTCCCATCTATGCGCGCGTGAAGGGTCAGCCCGAGCTGGTCAAGAAGCAGTACCTGGACATGAACATGTGGCTCCCGGGCGACATTCTGCTCAAGGCCGACAAGATGTGCATGGCACACTCACTGGAGCTGCGCGTGCCCTTCCTGGACCGCAAAGTCATGGAGTTCGCCGAGCACATTCCCGACCGCTACCGCATCAACGAGAACGGCAACAAACAGGTACTCCGCCACGCTGCCAACAAGTCGCTGCCCGATGAGTGGGCCACCCGTCCCAAGGTGGGCTTCCCGGTGCCGATTGTCTACTGGCTGCGCGAGCAAAAGTGGTACGACTATGTTAAGGAGTACTTCACCGCGCCGTGGGCAAGCGAGTTCTTCAATACCGACGAGCTCATGCACCTGCTCGATCTGCACTTTGCGGGCAAGGGCGATTTCCAGCGCAAGATCTATACGCCGCTCGTGTTCCTAGTGTGGTACAAGCGCTTCTTTATCGACGAGGGCCAGCCTTCTGTTCAGGCTGCCTAGCCTCGGCTTACGAACGCCTGCGCGTAACGGCTCCTCCGGGAGCCGTTTTTGCATGGGTGCGTTTCAGTTACTATAAAAACCGTCCCTGCCAAATGGCTGAGAAAGGTGAAAGATGCACCATTCGGATTCCGCGACCGTGACCACGGTCGATACGCTTGCCAAGCTTCTCGACGTGTGCGGCGAGCTGCGCGCATCAGAGCAGGTTGACGAGCGTGCCGTGACCGGCTGCTCGTTTGATTCGCGCGTGGTCTCGGCAGGTGACGTATTCTTTTGCAAAGGTGCTGCCTTTAAGCCCGCGTTTTTGAGCATGGCGCTCGATGCGGGCGCCGTCGCATTTGTGTGCGAGGAGTCGCTGGTCGAGTCTCTGGAGCCGCTGGCGCAGGAGAGCGGTGCTGCGATGCTGGTTGTTGATAGTGTTCGCACAGCCATGGCCCTGTTGCCGCCGGAGGTCTACGACCGTCCTGACCACGACGTCAAGATCGTGGGCATCACCGGCACCAAGGGAAAGACCACGGCCGCTTTTATGCTCCAGTCCATCATCAAGGCGGCGGGCGAGTCCTGCGGCATGATCGGCTCGGTGAGTACCGACGATGGTATCGAGTGCTACGAGAGCACCAACACCACGCCCGAGGCCCCCGAGGTTTGGCGCCATATCGCCAACTGCCGCACGTCCGGTCGCCAGTCCATGGTCATGGAGGTCTCGAGCCAGGCGCTCAAGTATCAACGCGTCGAGAATCTGCCGTTTGACGTGGCGTGCTTCCTCAACATCGGCCGCGACCACATCTCGCTGATTGAACACCCCACGTTTGAGGATTATTTTGAGAGCAAACTCAGGATCTTTGACCAGGCAAAGACCGCCGTGGTGAATCTGGGCACCGAAGAGGTCGACCGTGTGCTGGAGGCAGCGTCGACGGCCGAGCGCTTGGTGACCGTTGGTGTCGAGCATCCCGAGGCAACCCTGTGGGCGAGCGACGTGCGCATGGTCGGCTTTAGCATCGAGTTCAACTTGCATGGCCTGTGTGCCGACGAGTCCGAGGCGGGGGAGAAGATCCTGCTGGGTATCGCGGGAGACTTTAACGTGGAGAACGCGCTGGTCGCTATCGCCGCCGCGCGCGAGATCGGTATCGGTATCGAGGCCATCAAGAAGGGCCTCTCCAAACTGCGTGTGCCGGGCCGTATGGAGGTCGTGGAGTCGAAGGACGGCCGCGTGATCTGTGTCGTTGACTATGCGCATAACCAGCTTTCGTTCCGTTCGCTTTTCTCGTCGGTCAAGCGCGCGTTTCCCGCTAGTCCAGTCATTGCGGTGTTTGGCGCTGCCGGCGGCAAGGCGCAGGAGCGCCGCGAGCAGCTTCCGCGCGAGGCCGCACCATATTCCGACCTGATGATCTTTGCCAACGAGGACCCGGCTCACGAGGACCCGATGAAGGTCTGTCGCGAGCTTGCCGAACATGTTCCCGACGATACGCCGAACAAGATCATCCTCGATCGCGAAGCCGCTGTGCATGCGGCGTTCAAGGCGGCGCGCGAGGAGTACGTCAACCCCGATGCTCCCACCATTGTCTTGCTGCTGGCAAAGGGTGACGAGGAGCTCATGCACGTGGGCGACGAGTTCGTGCCCATCGAGAGCGACCTTTCGTTGGCCAATCGCCTGATCGATGTTACCCAGTTTGACTAATGAACCATGATGGCGGCGGCGCCCTGAGTGCGCTGTCGCCATAAGCGTGTTCCCTCAATCAAAACATGCCGTCCAAGTCCAAACCCTTCTACGTAAACGGAGTGACCATGTCCCACAACACCCTGCCGACCGTTGCCGAGCTTTCGGGCGAGATGCGCGAGCGCCTTGCCAAGGTCAAGTACGTCTTTACCGATCTGGACGCCACGATGCTCGCGCCCGGCTCGTGCGTGCTGCGCGACAACGACGGCAATCCCTCGACCAAGCTCGTCGAGGCCGTCGTGGCGCTTGCCCGCGCTGGCATCCAGGTAATTCCCACCTCGGGTCGCAACCGCACCATGATCCACGAAGATGCCCGCGTGCTCGGCCTCAACTCCTACATTGGCGAGATGGGTGGTCTGGTCATGTACGACCTCAAGGCCAACGACTGGGAGTATCTGACCGGCGACATGCCTTACGACCCCGCCTGCGGCCTTACGCCGCACCAGGTGATTGAGCAGACCGGCGTGTGCGAGAAGATTCTCGCTCGCTGGCCGCACAAGATCGAGTACCACAACGACATGTCGACTGGCTATAAGTACCGCGAGGTCACCGTCGGCATGCGCGGCGATATTCCCGATGACGAGGCGCAGGCCATCCTCGACGAGGCCGGCTGCGGTCTGGTCTGGGCCTGCAACGGCCACTTGACTCATCTGTCCAAGCCGACGACCCTCGAGCTCGATCGCGTCGAGGACGGTCGTGCCTTTAACATCAATCCGTCGGGTCTCGACAAGGGCGTGGCGGTCGCGCGTTTCTGCGAGCGTCTGGGCATCGAGCGCGACGAGACGCTGGCACTCGGCGATTCCGAGTCTGATTTCTACATGGCCGACCACGTGGGCACGTTCTGCCTGGTCGAGAACGGTCTGACCAGCGCCGGCGCGTCCGAGTTTCTTGCGTCCTGCGATAACGCCTTTGTCACGCGTGGCAGGATCGTTGACGGCTGGGCGGCGACGGCGGAGCTGCTCGTCGCGGCCCGTTCATAGCGCAGTGCCGTTACGCTTGGCCATATCTTTTCGAGAGAGAATCTGGTGAGGTAATGTCCGATATCGAGAATCTGGCCGGTGATACGCGCCCCATCGGCGTGTTCGACTCGGGCCTGGGCGGCTTGACGGTTGCGCGCGCGATTGCGACGGCGCTTCCGCACGAGTCCGTCTACTACTTTGGCGATACCAAGCGCTGCCCTTACGGCACCCGCACCGAGGACGAGGTGCGCTCGTTTGCGCTACAGGCGGGGCGCTGGCTTTCGAGACACGACGTCAAGATCATGGTCATCGCCTGCAATACGGCGACGGCAGCGGCGCTTCGCCTGGCTCAGCAGGTGCTCGATGTCCCCGTGATTGGCGTAATCGCGCCGGGCGCGCGTGCCGCCATCAACAGCACCCGCACGCGCCGTGTGGGCGTGCTCGCCACCAACCTCACCATCCGCTCGGGCGCCTACACGCGCGCCATCCAGGACTTGGATGCCGGCGTGGACGTGTATGGCTGCCCTGCCTCGAGCTTTGTCGAGGTTGTCGAGCACGAGCTCGCCTCGGGCGCGCATCTGCAGGAGCAGTGGCTCGAGAACGAGGATATTTTTGATACGCCAGCCGTTCGCGCGCTGGTCAACGCCACAGTCGAGCCACTGCACGATCGTGGCATCGATACCGTGGTGCTCGGCTGTACGCACTTTCCGTTGCTGGTGGGCCCCATCCGTCATGCGTTGGGGCCCGGAGTGCGCGTGGTGAGCTCCGCCGAGGAGACCACCCGCGAGCTGACCGATATCCTCACGCGCCGTGAGCAGCTGGCGGGCAACACCGCCGAGCCGCAGCATCGCTTTGCCACCACGTCCGACAACATCGCCGAGTTTGCGGTGGCGGGCAGCTTTATCTTTGGCCAGCCGCTCAAAAGCATCGAGCATGTCGATATCGACGAACTCGGTTAGGCACGCAACGTCGCCGGAGTCTTCGCCACTCTTTTGCCGAAAGGATAGTTCCATGGAATATATGCAGGTCAACCGCGCCAACGGCCGCGCCGCAAACGAGCTGCGTCCCGTTAAGCTCACCCGCGGCGTCATGAAGCACGCCCACGGCTCGTGCCTGGCAGAGTTTGGCGACACGCGCGTGCTGTGCGCCGCCACCATCGAGGAGGGCGTTCCGGGCTGGCGCAAGGGCGCCAAGGCCGGTTGGGTAACGGCGGAATATGCGATGCTGCCGGCGTCGACCGGCAAGCGCTGCAAGCGCGAACATGCCAACCGCAAGGGCCGTTCCATGGAGATCGAGCGCTTGATCGGCCGCAGCCTGCGCACCGTCGTCAACATGAAGGCGCTCGGCGAGTACACCGTTACCGTTGACTGCGATGTGATCCAGGCCGATGGCGGCACGCGTACGGCGAGCATCACCGGCGCCTGGGTGGCGCTGCACGACGCCCTTGCCATGTGGGTCGAGGCGGGCAAGCTCGAGCGCATTCCGCTTACCGGTCAGGTTGCCGCTATTTCCATGGGCGTCGTCGACGGCAACACCCTGCTCGACTTGGATTATTCCGAGGACAGCCACGCCGAGGTCGACATGAACCTCGTCGCCACCGACTCCGGCGAGATGATCGAGCTCCAGGGTACCGGCGAGCAGGCGCCCTTCGACCGCAAGCGTCTCAACGCCCTGCTCGATCTGGGCGACAAGGGCATCGCCGAGCTCATCGAGCTTCAGCGTCAAGCCCTCGCCTAACCTGCCAAAAGGGGATGTTGATTTTGGCAGGTTTAATCTGCGAAAACGCCGAAGTATAAGACTGCCGTTGATTGAGAGGGGAGAGGCCGAGGCCCTCGTCGTCCTCTACACGGCATTGCTATAAGAGACAAGGAGGCCAGCTATGGCACTTGAGAAGATTGACATCGACACCCTCGACCCGGCGGCGACCATTGTTGTGGCCACGGGTAACGCCCATAAGCTCACCGAGATCGAGGCCATTTTGGGCAAGGTCATGCCCGAGGTGCGCTTTGTGGCGCTCGGCCAGCTGGGCGATTTTGAGGACCCCGAGGAAAACGGCACGACGTTTTTGGAGAACGCCATCATCAAGGCGCAGGCTGCGGTCGAGGAGACGGGCCTTATGGCCATCGCTGACGATTCCGGCTTGGTCGTCGACGCGCTGGACGGCGAGCCGGGTGTGTATAGCGCGCGTTATGCGGGCGTACACGGCGATGATGCCGCCAACAATGCCAAACTACTCGTTAATCTGGAAGGCGTGGCAGACGAGGATCGCACCGCACGCTTTATGAGTGTCGTTGCGCTCATCGACCAAGACGGCCTGGTCACCTATGGCGAGGGCGCCTGCGAGGGCGTTATCGCACGCGAGGGCCGCGGCGACCACGGCTTTGGCTACGACCCGCTGTTCCTGCCGGTCGATACGCCGGGCAAGACTATGGCCGAGCTCACAGCGGACGAGAAGAACGCCATCAGCCATCGTTTCCATGCACTCGAGCACCTGTCCGCCAAACTCACGGGCGAGGAGTAGGCCGTGCGTGCGGTGGTGCAGCGCGTGCTCAACGCCGGTGTGACGGTCGACGGCGAGTGCGTGGGCCGCATTGGGCGCGGCTATCTGGTATTGCTGGGTGTGGGCCATGGCGATACGCGTGCCGAGGCCGATAAACTATGGGGCAAGCTCCGCGGGCTGCGTATCAACGAGGACGAGAACGGCAAGACTAACTTGGCGCTTGCCGATGTCGACGGCGAGGTGCTCGTGGTGTCGCAGTTTACGCTGTTTGCCGATTGCCGCCACGGCCGTCGTCCGTCGTTTACGGATGCTGGCGCGCCCGATGTCGCCAACGAGCTTTATGAGTACTTTCTGACGCTCGTCGCCCAGGACGTCGACCACGTGGCGCACGGCATCTTTGGCGCCGACATGAAAGTCGACCTGGTCAACGACGGCCCGTTCACCATTGTCCTCGATACCGACAATCTGTAAGTAGCCTAATTAGCTACTTGCGTGGGGTTGTAACAGGGTGCTATAGTATTAGAGTTTTGTCTATCTTAGGGGTATTATCCCCTTTTTGAATTGCACCTTCTGGAGGCCCTGTTCATGGAAGAGATGGAAGTCAATTACGTCGACGACATCCACGAGAAGCTGACCGATATGGTGGGCGATCGCGTCAAGGTGAAGGCCAACATGGGCCGTACCCGCGTTGTCGAGCGCATGGGTACCATCAAGAGCGTCCACCCGGCTGTCTTTATCGTCGAGGTTGACGAGCGCCGCGGCCGCAAGTCGCGTCAGTCCTACCAGTACATCGACGTCCTTACCGGTCAGGTTGAACTGTTCGACCCCGAGAGCGGCGAGCACATCTTTACTCCGCTCGGCAACCAGCTCGAGGAGCATTAACGGTGACCGATCGGTCCCTCATCCTTACTGCGCCGGCAAAGATTAACCTCTACCTGGGGGTTCATACCGAGCGCGATACCCGCGGCTACCACAAAGTCGATTCCCTGATGGCAGCTGTCGGCCTAGCCGATACCGTGACGGTCACGCCGGCGCAGGCGTTGACCGTCCAGACGGTTCCGGCATCAGATTTTCCCATGCAAAAGAATACTGCCTACCGCGCCGCCGTCGCCATGGCCGATCATTTCGGGCGCGAGGCAAACGTGTGCGTGACGATTGAGAAGCGCATCCCGCTGTGCGCCGGCCTGGGCGGCCCCTCGACGGATGCCGCGGCGGTTATCGTTGCCCTGGCTGAGCTGTGGGGCATCGACCGCACTGATCCTGCGCTGGATGAGATTGCGCGTGGCATCGGCGCCGACGTGCCGTTCTTTTTGCATACGAGCCCCGCATTCTACGTGGGTGGGGGAGACGTTCTGGCAACTGAGTACCCCGCGCTTCCTGTGACGCCCGTTGTGCTGGTCAAGCCGCGGGAGGCGAGCGTTTCGACAATTGAGGCCTATCGACGTTTTGACGAGGCCCCGGTGCCCGCGACTGCGCCCGGTGCCATTGCATCGGCTCTTAGCGTGAGTGATGCGAAGATGGCGTATTCGCTCATCCATAACAACTTGGGCATCATTTCTGCTTTGATGGAGCCGCAGATCCAGGCGGTTCTCGACTGGCTGAGCGAACAGGAGGGAACCGTTGCCGTGGACGTGTGCGGGTCGGGTGCCTGCTCGTTTGCCATTTGCGACACCGCCGCCACGGCCGAAAGGCTTGCCGGGGCTGCCCAGCAAAATGGCTGGTGGTCCTGCGCGACTGAGCTTATTCCCAACACGGTTCAAATCGACGCGCCAAAGAAATAAAAATTTCTCTAGCACGCGGCGAAAAACTTTGTTACTATAGTCGAGCTAACGGGTTGTGGCTCAGTTTGGTAGAGCACTGCGTTCGGGACGCAGGGGTCGCTGGTTCAAATCCAGTCAACCCGACCAGAGCATGAGGAGGGACCGCTTCTTGCGGTCCCTTTTTTTAGCTATTGTTGTGATACCGCGATACCCGCGGTATACTCATTCGAGCTTGTCTCGCTGTTTTGTGGAGGTCTACATGTTTGGACTGAGGGCTCCTGAGCTCATCATTATTCTCGTCGTTGTCCTGATTATCTTCGGGCCCAAGAACCTGCCGAAGCTCGGCAAGTCCCTCGGCTCTACCGTCAAGAATATCCGCGAGGGTATGGAGGGCGACGATAAGGACGAGACCAAGCAGGCCGAGGACGTTGTGGTCGAGGAGTCCGAGGAGGACAAGAAGATCGCAGAGCTCGAGGCCCAGCTCGCCGCCGCCAAGAAAAAGAAGGCAGAGGACGGCGACGCGGACGCAGAGTAGTCCCATCCCTTTGGGGTGAGCACCTGACCGGCTTGCCCGCAGGCTAGCCGGTCTTTTTCGTTATGTTGACAGTTGATTGTTACATCATAGTTGGGGAGATATCCGTATGGACGCAAGCCAGATCGTACTGACCGCTGAGGGCCGCCAGAAGCTCGTCGAGGAGCTCGCTTGGCGTGAGGGCGATTACGCCAAGGAGATCGTCGAGGACATCAAGGAAGCCCGCGCGTTTGGCGACCTTTCGGAGAACTCCGAGTACGATGCCGCCAAGGACAAGCAGGCTCAGAATGCTGCTCGCATTGCCGAGATTCAGGCTATTCTCGCCAACGCTCAGGTTGCTGCCACCACGGGCGATCTGACCGTCTCCATCGGTTCCACCGTTTCGCTGATTGATCCCAACGGTGAGGTCATGGAAGTCACGCTCGTCGGTACCACCGAGACCAACTCGCTCGAGCACAAGATCTCCAACGAGTCCCCGGTCGGCCACGCCATCATCGGCCACGGCGAGGGCGACTCCGTCGAGGTCGTTACGCCTTCCGGCAAGACTCGCGTCTACACCATCGCCAAGATCGCACGCTAGACCACGGTCCCGCGTAAAGGTATGTTTTCGCTCCCTGGGACCGAATCCTGGGGAGCGTTTTAGTTTGAGGAGTTAACTTATGGCAGAGAACCAAAACGCCGCCGAGCAGGCATCGACGCTCAATGACGAGCGCGCCACGCGCCTGGCCAAGCGCGCCGCCCTGTTCGAGGCGGGCCAGAACCCCTATCCCGAGCATTCCGAGATCGAGGACTACGTTGCCGACATCGAGGCTAAGTATGCCGATCTTGCCGATGGCGAAGACACCGAGGACGTCGTGAAGATCGGCGGCCGCGTGGTCGCAAAGCGTGGTCAGGGCAAGATCATGTTCATCGTCGTGCGCGACGCAACCGCCGAGATTCAGCTGTTCTGCCGCATCAACGACATGGACGAGGCAGCCTGGAATACGCTCAAGGCCCTCGACCTTGGCGATATCCTGGGTGTGACCGGTGTGGTTGTGCGTACTCAGCGCGGCCAGCTCTCCGTCGCCCCTAAGAGCGCGACCCTGCTCTCCAAGGCCGTTCGCCCGCTGCCCGAGAAGTTCCACGGTCTCTCCGACAAGGAGACCCGCTATCGTCAGCGCTATGTCGACCTGATCGCCAACGACGATGTCCGCGAGACCTTCCGCAAGCGCTCGCAGATCCTCTCCACCTTCCGTCGCTTTATGGAGTCCGACGGCTACATGGAGGTCGAGACTCCCATTCTGCAGACCATTCAGGGTGGCGCTACGGCTAAGCCGTTCATCACGCACTTTAACGCTCTCGATCAGGAGTGCTACCTGCGCATTGCTACCGAGCTGCACCTCAAGCGCTGCATCGTCGGTGGCTTTGAGCGCGTCTTCGAGATCGGTCGTATCTTCCGTAACGAGGGCATGGACCTCACCCACAACCCCGAGTTCACCACGATGGAGGCCTACCGTGCCTTCTCCGATCTCGAGGGCATGAAGGCGCTCGCCCAGGGCGTCATCAAGGCTGCCAACAAGGCCATCGGCAACCCCGAGGTCATCGAGTACCAGGGCCAGACCATCGATCTTTCCGGTGAGTGGGCAAGCCGCCCCATGACTGATATTGTCTCTGACGTGCTCGGCAAGAAGGTCACCATCGACACGCCTGTCGAGGAGCTTGCTGCCGCCGCGCGCGAGAAGGGCCTGGAGATCAAGCCCGAGTGGACTGCAGGCAAGATCATCGCCGAGATTTACGATGAGCTGGGCGAGGACACCATCGTCAACCCGACCTTCGTGTGCGATTACCCCATCGAGGTCAGCCCGCTCGCCAAGCGTTTTGAGGACGACCCGCGTCTGACCCACCGCTTTGAGCTGGTCATCGCCGGCCACGAGTACGCCAACGCATTCTCCGAGCTCAACGACCCGGTCGACCAGGCTGAGCGCTTTGCCGCCCAGATGGCCGAGAAGGCCGGCGGCGACGATGAGGCCATGGAGTATGACGAGGACTACGTACGCGCCCTCGAGTACGGTATGCCTCCCGCGGGCGGCATTGGCATCGGTATCGACCGCGTGGTCATGCTGCTCACCAACCAGGCTTCCATCCGCGATGTCCTGCTGTTCCCGCACATGAAGCCCGAGAAGGGTTTCCAGTCCGGTGCCGCTGCCGCCAAGGCTGCAGAGGCCGGCAACGCCGCGAGCCCGTTCGTTAAGTCGCTCAAGCCCACGCTCGATTACTCCAAGATCGCCGTTGAGCCGCTGTTTGAGGAGTTCGTCGACTTCGATACCTTCTCCAAGAGCGATTTCCGCGCTGTGAAGGTCAAGGCATGCGAGGCCGTCAAGAAGTCCAAGAAGCTGCTGAACTTTACGCTCGACGACGGTACCGGTGTCGACCGCACCATCCTCTCCGGCATCCACGAATACTATGAGCCCGAGGACCTGGTCGGCAAGACCCTGCTCGCCATCACCAACCTGCCTCCGCGCAAGATGATGGGCATCCCCAGCTGCGGCATGCTCATCAGTGCCATCCACGAGGAGGAGGGCGAGGAGCGCCTCAACCTGATCCAGCTCGACGCCTCCATTCCCGCCGGCGCAAAGATGTACTAATTGGTTCCGCCGTTCTACCGAACGGCGGACCAGCCGACGCTGCGCGCCGCCCAGTGCGACAATTTGTCATTCAAAAGGCAAGGCATGACCAGAAGGTCTATGCCTTGCCTTTTTCATGCCAACTTGTTCGCCCTGGACGTCGCTCGCTGTCGTTGCCAAAACATCGGCGTTGCCGGAGTAGTCGTTGGGGACGTTCTTAAACGACTACCCAACGGCTATTGTGCACATGTCTCGCATGACAGTTGTCTCTTTTATGCTTCCTTTAGCTGTCGCTGTCTAGGATGGGGGCTAGTCGGCAGGAAGGGAGCGCCTATATGGACGATGCGAGCGAGCGCGCAATCGAAGAGGACATGCTCGATCAGTTCAATTACTTTGATGATGAGGACGAGGAGCTGATCGACCGTCGCGAGCCAGCGCCGCTTGATTCCTTTGATCTGGTCGATGAAGAGACTGATGAGGTTGAGGACGAATCAACGGAGTCCCCACAGTCTTCGCGCCTTAACTCGCTGCTTTCGAGAGCCCCCATGCACCACGGCGTTCGTGCCGGCGCGCTCCATATGAAAACTGACTGGCACCAGATCGTGACGGCAGGCGATGAACTTGCCGTCGATGCGCCGCTCACCGATAAATCATCCATCGTCTGCCGCACCGGTATGCTTATGCTCGCGAGTGGAACGGGTGCCTGGCGCGTACGCGATACCATGAATCGAGTCGCCGCCGTACTCGGTGTCACCATCCATGTTGACTTAAGTCTCCTGTCGTTTGAGTGTACTTGCATCGAAGATGGCCACTGCTTTAACGAGGTCGTCAGTCTGCCGACAACCGGCGTCAACACCCATCGCATTTGGATGATGGAGAGTTTCCTCAAGGAAATCGAGACCTATGGTCGTCGCTTCACGGTGCACGAGTATCACGAGATGCTCAAGACCGTTGAGAGTTCAAAACCTGATTACGCGCCCTGGCAACAGGGCCTTGCGGCAGCCTGCGCCTGTGGCGCCTTTGTCTTTTTACTTGGTGGCGGTCCCATTGAGATGGCATGCGCGTTCGTGGGCGCGGGTGTCGGCAACTTTGCCCGCTCCCATATTCTCAAGCAAGGCCTTGGTCAGTTCAGCGCTTTGACGCTCGGTGTCGCACTGGCCTGTATCTCATATTTGCTGGCATTGCTCGGCCTCGCCCAGGTTGTTCCGGGTGCAATGTCGCACCAAGAAGGCTATATCGGCGCCATGCTCTTTGTGATTCCTGGCTTTCCGCTCATTACGGCAGGTCTCGACATCGCTAAGCTCGACATGCGAAGCGGTATCGAGCGTCTTTCGTATGCTGTGTCGATTATTGTGATGGCGACCCTCGTAGGTTGGATGGTTGCCGAGTGTGTGGGACTGGCGCCGGACGACTTTGCCCCACTGGGCCTTTCGCCGCTTGCCCTTACGCTCCTGCGCGTGGTGATGAGCTTCGTTGGCGTATTCGGCTTCTCGGTGATGTTCAACAGCCCGGTAAAGATGGCCGCGGCAGCTGGGTTGATCGGCGCCGTGTCCAATACCCTGCGTCTGACCCTTGTCGATGCGCCGACGATGATTCCCTTCCTGGGCCTCAGCACGGGAATGCCTCCCGAGGCAGCAGCGTTTATCGGCGCGCTGGTATCGGGTCTGCTGGCAAGTTTGGCCGAAGTCAAGCTCACCTACCCGCGCATCGCCCTCACGGTGCCTTCGATTGTCATTATGGTGCCCGGTCTGTATCTCTATCGCTCTATGTATTACATGTGCACCTTCGACACAGTCAATATGCTCGGCTGGTTTGTGCGCGCAGTGCTCATCGTAGCGTTTCTGCCCGTTGGGCTGGGTGTGGCGCGTACGCTCACCGACCCTCGCTGGCGCTACACCAGCTAATTGGTACAAGGGGGACAGGTTACTTTGCACCAAATGAGTTGCGGTGAAATAGGGACTGAATTGCTGCTTAAAGGGTCAAAACAGTCCGTATTCCACTGCAACTTATGGGGTCGGGGGATTATCGGTGCCCTGCATCTTCATAAACTCAACGCTTACGAAGCGCGCGCCGTTCGTGTTAGGGTAGTTCCACCACATAAGTAGTCGCAGACGCACGTACCACGGGCGGGCGAGATGAAGTCCCAGTAGCTCCATCTCGCCCGCCCGTTTTTGTTGTGCACCGCGGCGTAACACAGAAAGGATTTTGCCCTTTATGCCTATCAATAAACGAGAGAGCTTGCTGTTTACTTTTATCATGTGCTTTTGCATGGTGCTCTGGATGAGCATCTACAACGTTGCCCTGCAGCATGGGGCCATCAACGGCGAGGTCATTGCCGCCGCGTGGCTCGGCTTCCCCGTTGCCTACATTTTTGCCATGCGCTGCGACTGGTTTGTTGCCAGCCCCCTTGCCAAGGGTTTCGCTTTTAAATTCCTGGTCACGCCGGGGTTGCTCGCTTTATCTTCCGACGCGCCTTCCCCATGGGAACCGTCTTTGAAGAGCAGCATATGGAGCTTGTACGTATGCCGGGCGCTCCCGTTGCCGATGTCGTCGATGACGTTGCCGAGAGTATGGACGCCGAGCCCGCCTGCTAGGCAAGAGCCTCTAACCTAGAGCGCCCGCCGCACCCGGCGATTCCTTTTTTGTAGACGTTGTCGTATGGCTGCACGCGGAAAAGGCCACAGCGGTTAACATATACTCCATATGGGTAAAGAGACCAAAGCGCCGCCACGAGTGGCGCTTTGCGTTTGAAAAACTAGCTCGTCTAAGAGGAACTAGCATGTTGGACCGTTTTACCGATCGCGCGCGCAAGGTCATGTCCATGGCCAAGCAGGAGGCGCTCGATCTTCACTCAAATAAGGTGGGTACCGAGCATCTGCTGCTCGCGCTCGCCAAGGAGGACGAGGGCATTGCCGCCGAGGCACTGCGCTCACTCGATATCTCCTACGATGACATCATGGACACGCTCAAGGAGGTCCAGACCACCGTTCCCGAGCCCAGCGAGGAGACCGAGGCCGCTAAGCTCGCCTTTACGCCGCTCGTCATCAGCGTGATGGAGCGTTCCTTCCGCGTGGCGCGCGAGAACAACCAGACCTATGTGTCGACCGAGCACCTGCTCATCGGTATCGTCGAAGAGGGCAACGGCATGGCCATGGACATTCTCATGCGCCTGGGTGTTTCGTCCGCTTCCATTAAAAAAGCCATCGAGAAGCTTACCGCCAAGGATCAAGACAAGAAGCGTCCGCTCGCCGGTGCCGGCGCCGGGCGTCCCGGTACAGGCCTGCCGTTCTTTAGCGGCTCGGACGCCTCGCAGCAAAAGGGGAGCGGCACCGACACGCTCAAGCAGTTCGCCACCAACCTTACGCAGAAGGCGCGCGACGGCGAGCTCGACCCGGTGATCGGTCGCGAAAAGGAAGTCCAGCGCATGATGGAGATCCTTTCGCGCCGCACCAAGAACAACCCGCTTATCTTGGGTGACCCCGGCGTGGGCAAGACGGCCATCGTCGAGGGCCTAGCGCAGCAGATCGCTGCCGGCAACGTGCCCGAGAACCTTATGAACCAGAACATCTGGACGCTCGACTTGCCGGGTCTTGTCGCGGGCGCCAAGTATCGCGGTGAGTTTGAGGAGCGTCTCAAGAACGTGATCCAGGAGGCAACCGAAGCCGACGACGTCATCCTGTTTATCGACGAGATGCACACCATCATCGGTGCCGGTTCTGCCGAGGGATCCATCGATGCAAGCTCCATGCTCAAGCCCGTGCTCGCGCGCGGCGCTTTCCAGATCATCGGTGCCACCACGGCCGAGGAGTTCCGCAAGTACCTCACCAAGGACCCGGCCTTCGAGCGCCGCTTCCAGACCATCGATGTTGAGGAGCCAAGCGTCGAGGACACGGTCAAGATCCTGACCGCGCTCAAGCCGCGCTACGAGGAGCACCACCACGTGCGCTATACGCAGGGTGCCATCGAGGCCGCCGCGAACCTCTCCAACCGCTACATCCAGGATCGCTTCCTGCCCGATAAGGCCATCGACCTCATCGACGAGGCCGGCGCCCGCGCCCGCATTGCCGCCAACCGTGCGCCTGAGCCGGTGCGCGAGGCCGAGCATCGCGTGGAGGAGCTCAAGGCTGCCGCGCAGGAGGCCACCGAGGGCGACGACATGAACAAGGCCGCCGAGATTACCGAGCAGCAGAAGGCTGCCGAGATTGAGCTCGCCGAGGCCAAGGCAGCTTGGACGGCCGAGCTCGACGCCAGCCCGCTCACCATCGATGTCGCCCAGGTTGCCGACATCGTGTCCGTGACCTCGGGCGTACCGGTGTCTTCGCTCACCGAGAGCGAAAGCCGTCGTCTGTTGCAGACCGAAAGCGTGCTCAAGACCCGCATTATCGGCCAGGATGAAGCTGTCGAGGCCGTGGCCAAGGCAGTGCGCCGCAGCCGCTCGCCGCTCAAGGACCCGCGTCGTCCCGGCGGCAGCTTTATCTTCTTGGGTCCTACCGGCACAGGCAAGACCGAGCTCGCCAAGACGCTCGCCGAGTATCTCTTTGGCAGCAAGGACGCGCTTATCAGCTTCGACATGTCGGAGTTTGGCAGCGAGTTCGAGGTCTCCAAGCTTATCGGTAGCCCCCCGGGCTACGTGGGCCACGACGAGGGCGGTCAGCTCACCAAGGCCGTTCGCCGTCACCCGTACTCGGTCGTGCTGTTCGACGAGATCGAGAAGGCGCACCCCGATATCTTCAACATCTTGCTGCAGGTGCTTGAGGAGGGTCGCCTGACCGATAGCCAGGGCAAGACGGTCGATTTCCGCAACACCGTGATCATCATGACGTCCAACGTGGGCGCCCGCGAGATTGCGCAGGATGCGAGCGTTGGCTTTGGCACCACCGGTGAGCAGGGTCTTACCTCGAGCGAGATTAAGGGCCGTGCGATGGGCGAACTCAAGCGCCTGTTCCGCCCCGAGCTGCTCAACCGTATCGATGACATCGTGGTGTTTCAGAAGCTTTCGGGCGAGAACCTGACCAAGATCGCTCACCTGCTGGTGGACGACCTGCGCCAGCGCCTGATTGCCAACGGCATGAACATCAAACTCACCGATGCGGCCTACGACAAGATTGTAGCCGAGGGTACCGACCTCACCAACGGCGCACGTCCGCTGCGCCGCGCCATCCAAAAGCTCATCGAGGATCCGCTATCCGAGGAGCTGCTGGCCGGCGAGTGGGGCAGCGGCGATACCGTCCTGTGCGACGTGGCCGACGGCAAGTTCGTTTTTAGCCACGGTACGGGCGAGATCCCGGCGCCGCGTCCGGCAGGTGCGCTAGGGGGCGATACCGCTCCGGCAGCGCCGCACACCGGAAACGCCGCGCCTGTGAGCAGTGGCGTAAGCTCGGGCCCCGGCGGCATGATGCAAGCCGGTTCCGGCGCGCTGTAGGGCGTAACAAAACCTTGTGTCCACGAGGGCGTTCCAAAGGAGCGCCCTTTTTTGTTGGAAAGGCCCCTCGTTCAAAGCAAATCTCATTAAACATACCAACGGTGTATGCATAAGCGTTGATCAGGCGTTGAGGTTGGTTGAAGGGTCCAACGTCCCTTCGGCGCGGTCCGTCTACCTGCTTTATCTTAATAAAGCGGCGTCTATCCGCCGTTAGCCGATGATGCGAGAGCGCTCGGCGTTTTCGACTGGTTTATGCAAACGAAGTCTGGGAATATACAAGGCGCATGTCTTATTGTCTAACCAGTTGCGCCAAGGAGGCACCATGGACTACAAGATCACCGGCTATGAGCCCGCCCAGCTGTTCCATTTCTTTGAGGAGGTCAGCGCGATCCCCCGTGGGTCTGGCAACGAGAAGGGCATCAGCGATTTCCTGGTTGCGTTTGCCAAGGAGCGCGGTCTCGATGTGTATCAGGACGAGGTCTACAACGTCATCATTCGCAAGCCCGCATCTGCCGGTGCCGAGAATGCCCCGACCGTGATGCTGCAGGGCCACATCGATATGGTGTGCGACAAGTTGGGCTCCGTTGAGCACGACTTTACGACCGATGGTATCGATCTGCTCGTCAAGGACGGCGTTCTCACCGCTAACGGCACCACGCTGGGCGCCGACAACGGTATCGCCGTCGCTCTGATGCTCACTGTTCTCGATGACGATTCGATCGTTCACCCCGCCCTCGAGTGCGTATTCACCACCGACGAGGAGACTGGCCTGGTCGGCGCCGAGACGCTCGACAAGTCCCAGATTAGCGCCCGCACCATGATCAACCTTGACTCCGAGGAAGAGGGCGTTGCCACCGTCAGCTGCGCCGGCGGCGTCGTCGTTACCTACACCTGCCCGATCGCGCGCGAGCACAAGACCGGTAGCACCCTCACGTTCGACATCTCCGGCCTGCTGGGCGGTCACTCCGGCAGCGATATCCACCTGGAGCGCGGCAACGGCAACCTCATCATGGCCCGCATCATCGACCGCCTGATGGTTGCCGGCGAGCCCGCCATCGTTAGCTTTAACGGCGGCACCAAGGACAACGCCATCAACCGTGAGTGCAAGGCTGTTCTGGTCTACGCCGACCACGCTGCCGCCGAGGCCGCGGCCCAGATCGCAAAGGGCATTATCGCCGACGTCACTGCCGAGCTCGAGGTCTTCGACCCCGGCTTTACCTGCACTGTCGAGATTGCCGACGACGCCGAGGTCGAGGCCATGGACGAGAAGTCCGCGCTTGCCCTCATCCGCGCCCTGCGTCTTGCCCCCAACGGCGTGATCCGCCGCAACGTTGCTACCGACGGCTCCGTCGAGGTTTCCTCCAACATCGGTGTGGTTGCCACTTCTGACGACGAGGTCAAGATTATGCTGTCCCCGCGCTCCTCGATCACCTCGCTGCAGAATGAGTTCAAGGACCGCCTGCAGACGCTGGCCGATGTCCTGGGCTTCGACGCCAAGTTTGAGTTCGAGTATCCCGGCTGGAGCTATGCCGAGCATTCGCCGGTCCGCGACGTCTTTGTCGAGAGCTATCGCGAGCTCTTTGGCTCCGAGCTGCGCATCGAGTCCATTCACGCCGGCCTTGAGTGCGGCCTGTTTGCCGAGGCCCTGCACGGCCTGGACGCCATCGCCGTGGGCCCGACGCTCTCCGATGTCCACACCCCGGACGAGAGCATGGAGCTCGCTTCTGCCGAGCGCTTCTACGAGCTGCTCATCGACGTCCTCAAGCGCCTTGCCGCGTAAAGGTCGCCTTGGTTAAGCCGCTCTAAAACGGCTGGCTATGAAAACGGCCGCCTGGCGTAATGCCGGGCGGCCGTTATTCGTTACAGTGCGAGGATCCCAAGGTGCTCAAGTAGGATCTTGAGCCCGATGAGGACGAGTACGACGCCACCCACGATGGTGGCGGGTTTTTCGTAGCGCGCGCCAAAGGTGTGGCCGATCGCTACGCCGGCGACGGAGAAGATAAACGTTGTGACGCCGATAAGTGATACAGAGGGCACGATATCGACCGAGAGCGCGGCAAACGAGATGCCCACGGCGAGCGCGTCAATCGAGGTGGCGATGGCAAGGATTAGGTACTCGCCCAGGTCGATCTTTTCGGCATCCTTGCCGTCGCCTTCGTCCTCATTCTCGTCTTCGGTAAAGGCTTCCCACAGCATCTTGCCGCCGATAAAGGCCAAAAGGATAAAGGCGATCCAATGGTCTATGGGACCGATGATGCCCATGAACTGGCTGCCGAGTGCCCAACCGATTACGGGCATGCCGGCCTGAAAGCCGCCAAAGAACAGGCCGAGCACAACGGCGACTTTAAGGTTGATCTTTTTCATGCCGAGACCCTTGCAGATAGAAACGGCAAAGGCGTCCATCGAAAGGCCAACGGCGAGCAACACGAGCTCTGCGAGTCCCATAGTCTGGCTCCCTCTCTCCGGGCGAACCCGATTACACGACCACTCCCTCATTTATATGAGACCCGATGCTACCACATGAGCAGCCAAAAGAGCCCCGTCCCAAATGAGCTACCTAAGCGGTGTTCGCTCATTCTGTAAGCATCGGAATTTGCGGGCGTCACAGGGGCAAACCGTGAGAAACTTATTGACGTTTATGGAGCGTATACGATGGGAGCGATGCCTTGGATAAGAACGAGCTGCAAAAGCGTATGGAACAGGCCATCCGCCTGACGGCACCTGGTCAGCCGATCCGCACCGCCCTTGACATGATCATCGCCGGTCACCTGGGCGCCCTTATCTGCGTCGGCGACACCGAAAACGTGCTCGCTGCCGGTAACGACGGCTTCCCGCTCAACATTTCGTTTACCTCGAACCGCCTGTTCGAGCTTTCCAAGATGGACGGCGCCATCGTCATCGACGGCGACCTTACCCAGATTCTGCGCGCCAATTTCCACCTCAATCCCGACCCCTCGCTCGCCACGAGCGAGACGGGCATGCGTCACCGTACTGCCGCTCGCATGTCGGTGCTCACCGACGCCATCGTGATCTCGGTCTCGGCCCGTCGTGCCGTCGTCAACGTGTATGTGCACGGCAAGAGCTATGAGATTCAGCCCGTCACCACCATCATGAGCTCGGTCAACCAGCTCGTCGCTACGCTTCAGACCACCCGTCAGTCGCTCGACCGCTCCCTGCTGCGTCTGACGGCCCTCGAGCTGGACGACTACGTCACGCTCGCCGACATCACCGGCATTTTCTCGAGTTTCGAGATCATGCAGCAGGCAAAGACCGAGCTTAAGGATTGCATTGTCAAGCTGGGCAACCAGGGCAAGCTCGTGCAGATGCAGCTCGAGCAGCTCGCCGGCTCCAGCATGGATACCGAGTACGACTTGATGATTCGCGACTACGCAAGCGATTCCTCCGAGGCAAACGCCGAGAAGATCCGTGCCGAGCTTAGCCGCATGACGCCCAAGGACTTGTCCGATCCGCAGCATGTGGCGGCGGTTCTGGGCTACGACGACTTGGACGAGGACTCCGTCATGACGCCGCTGGGCCTGCGCACGCTTTCGCGCGTGTCCGTCGTGCGCGACGGCGTGGCCGAGAAGATCGTCGACGAGTATGGCTCGCTGCAGGAGCTCATGGACGACATCAGCAAGGATCCGGAGCGCCTGGGCGACTTTGGCGTTAACAACCCTGCCATTCTTGCGGACTCCCTGTACCGCATGAAGGGCACCAAACAGGGGAACGCATAATGGCGCCCGTATGCGCCGTGGTCGTTGCCGGTGGCAGCGGCCAGCGCTTTGGTAATCCCGGTGGCAAGCAGCTCGTCAATGTAGCGGGCCGTCCGCTTATGAGCTGGTCCATCCGCGCGTTTGACCGTAGCGATAAGGTCGGCCATATCGTCGTGGTCTGCCCTGCCGAGCGTCGTGCCGAGATGCGCCGCCTGGCCATCAGCCCGTATTCGTATAACACGCCCATCAGCTTCGCCGATGCCGGCGATACTCGCCAGGACTCCACTCGTGCCGGCGTGCATGCGGTGCCGGCAGGCTTTGAATACGTCGCCATTCACGACGGCGCTCGTCCGCTCATTACTACCGAGGCCATCGATCACGCTATCGACGTGCTCGTGAGTGACCGCTCGCTCGACGGTGTCGTGTGTGGCCAGCCCGCGATCGACACGCTCAAGATCGTCGATGGGGACAACATCGTCGAGACGCCGCCACGCGAACTCTATTGGGCCGCGCAGACGCCGCAGATCTTTAGTGTCGACGCCATGAAACGCGCCCATGCCGCGGCGATTGCCGAGGGCTTTATCGGTACGGACGATTCGTCACTGGTCGAGCGCATGGGTGGGCGCGTCCGCTGCGTCCAGAGCCCGCGCGACAACCTTAAGGTGACGGTGCCCGAGGACTTGCGTCCCGTAACCGCGATTTTGCTCGGGCGGATGGCCGAGAGAGAGGACCTTCCCCATGTTCAGTAACCTGCGCATTGGCCACGGCTACGACGTCCACCGTTTGGTGGAGGGGCGTCGATGTATCATCGGCGGGGTCGACATTCCCTACGAGCGCGGCCTGCTGGGCCACTCGGATGCCGATGTGCTCGCGCACGCGCTGGCCGACGCTATTCTGGGCGCCTGCCGCGGGGGAGACATTGGCAAGCTGTTCCCCGACACCGACCCCGCCTACGAGGGTGCCGACTCGATGGTGTTACTTGCCCGCGTAATGGACTATGCGCGCGAGCTGGGCTTTGAGTTTGTCGATGCCGACTGCACCATTGCCTGCCAGCAGCCTAAGATCACCCCGCACCGCGATGCCATGCGTGCCAACTTGGCCCATGCCCTGGGCGTTGACGTCGAAAACGTGGGCGTCGCCGCCACCACGACCGAAAAGCTCGGTTGGGAAGGTCAAGGCGAGGGAATTGGCGCCTGGGCCGTCTGCCTGCTACAGAAAACCGTTAAGGAGTAACGAATGCGTATCTACAACAGCGCTACCCATAAAAAGGAAGAGTTCCAGCCCATCGAGCCCGGCAAGGTCCGCATGTACGTGTGCGGCCCCACGGTTTACGACAACATCCACATCGGCAACGCCCGCACGTTCATCAGCTTCGATGTGATTCGACGCTGGCTCATCGCGAGCGGCTACGAGGTCACGTTCGCCCAGAACCTTACCGATGTCGACGACAAGATCATCAATCGTGCCAACGAGCAGGGCCGTACGGCCGCCGAGGTCGCGACGGAGTTCTCGGATAAGTTTATTGGCGTCATGCGCGCTGCCAACGTGCTCGATCCCGATGTGCGCCCCCGCGCCACCAAGGAGATCGGCCCCATGATTGCCATGATCAAGGCGCTCATCGAGCAGGGCCACGCTTACGCCGCCGATAACGGCGACGTGTACTTTTCCGTGCGCAGCGATCCCAACTACGGTCAGGTCTCGGGCCGCAACATCGACGACCTTATGGTGGGTGCGCGCATCGAGGAGAACGAGGACAAGAACGACCCGCTCGACTTTGCCCTGTGGAAGGCCGCCAAGCCCGGCGAGCCCAGCTGGCCGAGCCCCTGGGGCGAGGGCCGTCCCGGCTGGCACACCGAGTGCGCCGCCATGGTGCACCGCTACCTGGGTACCCCGATCGACATTCACGGCGGTGGCTCCGACCTTGCCTTCCCGCATCACGAGAACGAGTGCGCCCAGGCTGCCTGCGCCTGGCACCAGGGCTTCTCCAACACCTGGATGCACACGGGCATGCTGCTGGTCGACGGCGAGAAGATGTCCAAATCGCTTGGTAACTTCTTTACGCTGGCCGAGGTGCTCGAGCAGCACTCCGCTGCCGCCCTGCGCCTGCTGATGCTGCAGACGAGCTATCGCTCGCCGCTCGACTTTTCCTGGGAGCGCCTGGAGGGTGCCGAGAATTCGCTCACGCGTATCGCCGGTACGGTCGAGAACCTGCGCTGGGCCGCGAACCATGCGACGGCCGATGCCGATGCGGCTGCCGCCGAGGCGTTTGCCGCCAAGGCTGCCGAGACCCGTGCCACCTTTAAGGAGTGCATGGACGACGACTTTAACACCGCCGGTGCCATGGGCGCCGTCTTTGGTTTTGTCACCGAGTGCAATCAGTATCTGGAGCAGGCGGGCGACGCTGCCGACAAGGCCGCGGCTCTTGCTGCCGCCGATACGCTGGTCGAGCTGCTCGATACGTTTGGCGTTGAGCTTCCCGAGCCCAAGGTCGAGCTGCCGCTGGGCCTTTTGGGCGTTGCCGCCGGTTTGGTCGCCTACACTGGTGACGACGTGGACGAGGCCGCTGCCAAGATTCTCGAGGCTCGCGCCGAGGCCCGTGCCGCCAAGAACTGGGACTTGGCAGACGCCATCCGCGATCAACTCAAGGACCTGGGCCTGACGATTGAAGATACCGCCGCCGGCACCCGTATCAAATCCCTCTAACCCCCGCGGGTTTCCCAAGCACCCGACCGCCCGAGCCACGGCACCTTGCCTTTCAATCGTCGGGCATGACCTCAAGGTCTATGCCCTCTTCTTTCAAGGCAATCTGCCGCACCTCGGGCGGTCGGTCTATTTGTTTCGTTTGATAGTTGTATTTAGGAGGCCGTCCTATGGCCGACAATCGCAAGCGTGCGCCTCGTGGCGGCAAGCAGGCCGCTTCTGGCTCGCGTCCGATTCGCCGAAATGACCGCGCTGCCGCTTCCAAGGGCCAGCGCGATCGCACCCAAGCTGCGCGTCCGCAGCGCGATCGCAACCGCGACGCTGTCCAGGCTTCCAAGGGCGAGTTTATCGAAGGCCGTCGTGCTGCCGTCGAGGCGCTGCGCACCGGTTTTCCCATCAAGTGCGCGCTCATTGCCGAGGGCGGGGAGCGCGATGCCGCCCTGTCTCGTCTGGTCGATGACCTCAACGCCGCGGGTGTCCGCATTAAGTATGTGCCGCGCGCGCAGCTCGATGCGCTGTCGAGCCACGGCGCTCACCAGGGCATTGCACTCGAGGTGGGCAACTTCCCTTATGCCGATGTCGCCGATATCCTCGACCGTGCAGGCGAGGGTCCGGCACTTGTCGTGGTGCTCGACCACGTGACCGACGACGGTAACTTTGGCGCCATCGTGCGCTCCGCCGAGGTTGTAGGCGCCGCGGGCGTCATCATCGCCAACAAGCGCGCTGCCGGCGTGACCGTTGGTAGCTACAAGACCTCCGCCGGCGCCGTCATGCATCTGCCTATCGCGCAGGTCCCCAACATTGCCCGTGCGCTCGACGATCTTAAGGCCGCTGGCTTTTGGGTGGGCGGCGCCTCCGAGCACGCCGAGGGCAGTTGCTGGGATGCTCCCTTCGAGGGCCGCGTGGCGCTTGTCATGGGCTCCGAGGGCGACGGCATCTCGCGCCTGGTGCTCGAGAAATGCGACTTTTTGACCAAGCTTCCTCAGCGTGGCATGACCGAGAGCCTCAACGTTGCCCAGGCAACGACGGCACTGTGCTTTGAGTGGCTACGTCGCAACGCCGGCGAGCTCATGGGGGAGGAGTAGCGCATGTCCAAGAAGAACCGCGCCAAGTCTAAGGCCAAGCGCTTTGGCGAAGGCTCGGCCAAGCCGATTGTCTCGGCCGCGACCTATGGCGTGGGCGGCAATGCGTTTGCGCAGGCTATCGCCGACCCGGTCTCGACGGTTCACTCCAATAAGCCCGAGCTGCTGGTGGTCGACGGCTACAACGTGATCCACTGCACGCCGCGCTACGAAAAGCTCGTGTACGACCATTCCGACGATCCGTATTCCAGCGACGTTCACGATATGGCGCGCACCGCGCTTATCAACGACGTCGCCGCCTTTGCCCAGGGCCGCTACGAGGCCGTAATCGTGTTTGACGGTGCTGGCAATATCTCTAGCGAGCGCCCCAACCTGCCGGCTCGCGGCGTGCGCATCGAGTTTTCGCCGACGGGCGTATCGGCCGATACCGTGGTACAAAAGCTCTGCATCGAGGCGCGCGAGGAAGGCCGCGCGTGCTCCGTGGTGTCGAGCGACGGCACAATTCAAGCCGTCGTCATGGGCAAGGGCGTTACGCGCATCTCGAGCCGCATGCTGGTGGACGAGATCAAACAGATCGATAACGACGTCCGCGAGGCAGAGGAAGCTCCGCAGATCAAGATGACTCTGGGCAGTCGCCTGAGCCCCGAGGCATTGGCCAAGCTCAAGGCCCTTCGCGGGAGGTAGGTAAACCTTCTATGGGGAGCTGCTTTCTCGATTGATCAACCAACTGGTTTGAAATCAATGGGTTGCGGCTTGGCATCGCCAAAACGAATAGTTTTTGGTTCTGGCGAACAGATAAAACTATTCGTTCTGACGAATAGTTTTGAGATGTGGTCGGTCAAAGGGCCTGTTGCGCCTTGTCCGCAATTCCTTTATTCTTAATTGGCTTCGCGCGAAAGCGCCAAGTGTGCCAGTGTGGCGCAACGGTAGCGCAACTGATTTGTAATCAGTGGGTTGCGGGTTCGATTCCTGTCACTGGCTCCATGAGAGTTTCGGGCTCTGTTCCCCTGTGGGACAGGGTCCGTTTCTATTTATGGCGATTAGCGTCGGGCTGGGAGCCTGCCAGCTTTCCAGTTGTCTTAATCTGTAACAAGCGGAAGCAAAATATCGGTCTTGAAAAAAGTTCCGCCCAAATGCGAACGGCCCTCAAATTCTTATAAATGAGAAATGGAGGGCGTGCGCATTTGGGCGGTACAGGGTGACCTTAATTAAGTTGGCTGAAATTCTATTCAGCCTCGTAATAAGTAGGCTCAACCTTTACGGTCTGCGCGCTGACGGTGCCGTAGGCTTCGAAGCGAACCTTCTCGCCCGGTGCCCAGCTGTTGACGTCGGTGTAAGCCTCGCCCTGCCTTACGCCATCGGCGTCATACAGTCCAAGGGTGATGGTGACGTTCGAGTAGGTGTACTGCGTAGTATTTTCAACGACGGCTGAATACGTGTAGCTGCCATAGCCGTCATCAGCGCAATCCCACGGGACATTGTTGAAGTTATTGGCTAGGCCCTCGTCCTGCTCGTTTTTCTTAGTGGCAGCGGTGCCGTTGGCAACGATGTCGTCAAAATCATCCTTGTACTTATCCGAAACAGTCAGATCGTATTTTTCGACAAGAACCTTCAGCGCAGAGGAGCGCTTGTCATAGGCGTCCGACCATTCCGTGTAGAACGAATCGCTCGAGGGGGAGTTGTTCTCTACCACATCCAATTGACCCTGGAGGGAGTTGATGTAGGAGAGGACGTCCTCCTGCATTTGGGAGTCCTTGAACTTTGCGTCTTTGAGCTCCTTGTCGATATCGAGCTCTGTGTTGATGAACTTCTTGTATGCTTTGCTGGTTCCGGTGTCTTCGCCATTTTGCTCCATCTCGCTTATGGCGTCCTGGCGAGCTTCATAGCCCTTGGCGATCGTCTCCATGGCGGTGTCATCAACATACTGAGGCTCCTCGCTCTTGTTGTTCGAGGAACATGCAGCCAAGCCGATCATGACGACCAGGCATGCAAATAGTACGGTAAGGCGTTTTTTCATATCGCATCCTTTCCCTTATTCCGACACGTCATAGGCTACCACCCCTTGTCATTAAAACACTGTTATAAGGGAGCTTTTCGGTAAATGGGAGCGAATCGTTTTCAATTTGTTGAGCAACAAAAAGTATTTTGTGACCGTCCGCGATGATGATCCTAAGTAAGCCGAAAGTGCCTCCCCGCCTTTGGTCTTGAATCTAGCTGGGGCTTCGAAGTCGCCGGTTTTAACGTACTGGAACTTTGGCATAGCCGCTCCTGTCTACCGTGTTTGCATCTATTTTACTGAGGCAGACGAACTCGAGGCTGCGACAAAGGTGCGAGTTGGGGGGCGGGAGCGATAAAAGAAAGACCGCCTGAGGCTGCATTGCCTGGGCGGTCTTCTGATCTTGAGTCGTTCTCTACTGGAGGTTCATTGCTTCGGAGATAACTTCCTCGCGCGATGCGACTGTTTTAATGTCGCTTGTATCGAACTTGAAATCATACGAGACGTTACTGACTTTCGCTTTTTCGCACTTCTCGATGTCAGATTTGGCTACCGAGGAGAAGCTCATTACCATGTGGTATTTATCACCGGACCCCGCAACAAGAGTATCCATGCCGCTCCAACAGCCATAGCCGGTCCCTGCGAACAGCTCATCGTACTGCCCCTTGTTCAGGTAGTAGTCGTCGGTATAGGAGTTCTTGTCGTCAAACTGTATTTCAGGCCCACACGTCCCGGCCGCGCCGCCCTTTGCCGCGTTTTCGTAATAAACGCCATTCAGGTTCTCGTCTTCGTCGGCGTCAACGGTCGAGAGCACCCATAACTCAACCGTCGAGTTTTCCGCATTCTCTACGGCGTACGCGCCCTTAAACATCACGTGGTTCTTAGCGTTGTAATCTTCGTTCGAGACGTTGCCACAGCCTGCCATGGAAAGCGAAACGGCGCCCATCAATGCGAGAAAGCCCCTTCTGGGCAGTTGATTCATCGTCGGCCTTTCTTATTGCACACTAAACAGCTCCTTTACTGTAATACGGACGTTCATTCGATTTGTTGAGCAACAAATACGAGCGGTGCATTATTTGGGGTCAAACGGAGTGGCTTTTGTGCGAGTTGAGGGGGCGGGTGCGGGGGTGATGCCTAGGTGTTTCCGTGATTTGACTTGTCTTCGAACGGTCTGCTCGCCCGCATAATATCGAACCACTCTTGCGACAGTTGCGGGACAATCCGCGCCCGTCCTTTCTCTTCTACGACAAAGGGTATGCCCCCGATGGCAGGAGGCTCCTGCCCGTCGGCTAGCGTCGGACCGAGCAGATATGCGGTTCCGCCTTTGAAGGGGCAGGCGTTGGTGACCTTGACGTTCCATGCTCGATATTTGTATTTGACCCAGGCGATGGCAATCTGTGCCCTCACGTTCCGCGACCCCCTCAGATTGCTGCATTCATTACCTATTTCCATTCGATCTTAGGACTCATGCCGCTGGGCGACGCAAGGCCTGAAGCCGATTCGATCTTAACGTCTCTTTGTGACCTCCTTCGACCATAAACGGTAGTTAAACGCTGGTCGGAGGAGGTTTTAGAGGTTCGAAAAGAAGTTCTCAAAAGCTCCTGCAAAAAGCTCGAGTGCGGCTGCAATGATTTCCGTCATAAGATTGAAAACCTTGAGTGCTAGATCTGGGCGATTAACGAACAAAATTATTGCAAGCATTAAGGCGGCGAACGCGAGCAGAGGGAGCAGGCATCCCGTAAAGCAGTCTTCATTTTCTGACTTCTTACGACGGTTTCCCGGTTTCTCTTTACGGCTCTCTGGCTTCCTCTGGCGGCTTTCCTCGGCGCGTTGTTTTTCAAGCTTTGACTCGGCAATATTGCAAGTAAGTTCTGCAACATTTGAAAGAAGCTTTGTTGCTTCTGTAGCGACTCCGAGAACTGCCAATAGCGGGCTGTCGGTATCTGCGAGGACATAAGGCTCTTCATCAGTCATGTTGGGCATGCCGCATTCGCTACAGGTATGGAGTGGTTGCCAGTCCTCGTAATCATTTTGACCATTTAGGACGGCGTCGCAGCATTCGCAGCGCTTGATGTCCGTTGTGGGGTCGTAGATGAACTCTCCGCATGCGTCGCATACATAGCTATCGTTGTCCGCAGTGAACAGGGGCTGCTCCTTTAGGTCAGCATTGCAGTGGGGACAGTGATATGAGCTCACGGAGACTCCTCCTCTTATGGGGTAAAGGCGTTATTCAATATAGCCGTTATGAGGGGTAGTGTCCGCAGTGGCTAGGTGAGTGGCTAGGCGGTGGGCGTAGTGGGCGCCGTGGTCGGTGGCGGCGTGTTCGATGATGTGGGTCGCGCGGGTGTTGGGGTTGTAGGCGACGATGCCCGCGTGGTGGCGATCGCCTTCGGGGTGGTAGGCGTAGAGCAGATCCTCGGCAGATTCATTCAATAGCTCAAACGTAAGGCCAACCCAATAACAGGTTGCACTGTCGTTCATCCGACAAACGCTTGGAAATATGAACAGGTCACCTATGAAAAACATGTGGCCGAAAACCGACTCTACTGGGGAAAGGATGGAGGTAACACCTATTCAAGATTAAAGAAATTCCTAGCGGAGATGGACGGCGCTGTTCCCGCGAATCTCTGGTCATATAAGGAAGTGGGGTCGACGGATGTAGCAAGCAAGGAAGTGAGTAGCATCCTAGACGGTAAGTACTTTGACTTTCCCAAACCCACGGCTCTAATAGATAAGATTCTTGATATTGTTGCTGATAGTAACTCATTTATTGCCGATTTCTTTTCCGGATCTGGCGCAACCGCGCGTTCCGTCATCCATCAAAACATGCTCGACTCGGGATTAAGAAAGTTTATCTTGGTCCAACTCCCCGAGGTTTGCGACAGCAATTCGACAGCGTACAGAGACGGATACGGTACGATTTGTGAAATCGGCGAGGAGTGCATCCGTCGAGCAGGCGAGAAGATCAGGGCCGAGGTCGATAAGACAAACGAGCAGCTCGAACTCGGCGCCGAGTCCAAGCCCGTGCCCGACATCGGCTTCCGCGTGCTGCGTGTAGACGAGTCCTGTCTCAAGGACGAGTACGCCACGCCCGAACAGTACGAGCAGACCGCGCTCGACCTCTTCGCCGACAACGCCGCTGAGGACGCCCCGCCGCTCGACCTTCTCTTCCAGGTCCTGCCCACGTTCCGCATCGAGTACTCCGCGAAGGTCGTCGAGCGCGAAACCGGCGGCAAGGTGTGCTTCGATGACAATGGCGGCCAGCTTATCGCATGTTTTGACGAGGATGTCGATACCGTAGCGCTGGAGGCCATCGCCAAGGAGCGCCCACGCCACATGCCGTCTTCCGCGACGCATACTTCTCCAACGCCGCCGCCGTGGCAAACCTCGAGGAGCTCTTCAAAACCTTCAGCCCCATTACGAGGCCGAGCGGCGACGTGACATTTCGAGTCTCTTCGGCATGTTCGAGCCACAGGTCGAAAGCATTCTCGGTAGAGAGCGATATGAGGAAGACGATGGAGAGTGGGCTGACGCGTCTTCCCAGATTGTCCGCTCGATGACTCCGGCTCGCGAAAAATCTGGCGGGCAGAATCCGAGATGTGGTTGAATACGCGTTTTGGCTATCGTCTAAGCAAGAAGGATTTCGAGGCCATCTTCGAGATTCGCGGGCTGGAGCCAAATGAATGGACCGGTCGGTTCGTTGAAGATCTGCTGCCGATCAAATCAAAATGACGTCGCTGGTGAATCCCGTCTTCCAATTATTGGGAGACTTGCATTGCGGTTTGGGGCGTCGCTATAAAGTCCGAATCGAACCACACGTACATGGATTGAAACGTATGGTTCGATTCCAGTGCACAGCTATTTTCGATTACCCGCCGTTAGCTTAAAAGCGACGAGGTACAAGATGCCGCCGATAACGTACATGCAGGCATCAAGCGGATCTGGGGTACTAAACTCGAGCACCATGGGCGCAAGTACTTCCCAGCAGATTGAGCATCCCACCGATAATGCCAAGCTACTTGCAAAGTTGCATATCGGCGTTTTCCCACTCACCGTTTCGCAGAGGACGTTTACGTAGGCGGGAAAAATGATTCCTCCGCACAGATCTCCGAGCTGATAATGGGCGAAGTCGTAGGGGAGGAAAAAGTCGAAGCTCGCAATGTATCTGTTAACGAGATACACGATGCCGGCAAGCAGCGGCAAAAGATTTGCGCTGGAAATAAGCGCAGATCTGAATCGTTTAGCCACAGACCGCAAACATAGTCAGGCCAAGGCAAATGCCCAAAGCAATGATGATGATCTGGCTGCAGCCGTTACCCGAAGGGACCATGACACTCTCTTTCTCGATGCTATCGATGCATTAGTGAATAAAGTATGCCACAGGAGGCAGCGTATTTGTTGAGCAACAACCTGTGGCCGATACCGTGTTATAGGGCCTTGCGTCGGCTGAGGCATCAGCCGAATGACCTGGCACCTGTCGTGATGGCGCTCGACAATGGCGTGAGCACCGTCTACGCCCGTGACGGGCTATCGGTAGAACACATCATCTGGCTTCGAATAATGGGGGGAGTGCGAGTCATTGGCGTTTCTCGAAACGCTCGTTGCGCTCGCCGATTAATAGGCAACCCGTTGGGACTCATTACGCAGCCCGATTTAAACTGCTGACTTGGGTACCGCATGCATTTCGCATAGCCGCGGGAGGCTGCGGCAACCGCCTGACGCTATTTATGAGTCATGAGCTGTTTTGGTTATGCGAGATATCGAAAGGAATTCTAGGATGTCTGTAGATCTGAAAACAGTAAAAGATGCGATGAGCCTTGCGGCGAAGGTCCTGGTTGCGGCCGCGGACGTCATTGATGGCGCAAAGCAGCTCGGCGTCGATGTCGAAGCTGTCGGCGGCGCTGTAAAGGATGCTGCGGATGGTGCCGCTAACGGTGCACGTGTCGTTGCCGATGGTATTGGCAAGGGGCTCGGTGTCGCGGCCGACGGCTTTGGCGCGGCAGTTGGCGCGCTGGGCGGCGCCGCGAAAGCGTTGCAGGACTCAAGAGAGGCCGCCGAGGCTCGCAAGAAGATCAACGCCGCAAGGCAGTCGATTTTCGAAAGTGCGTCCACGGCGATGCCCCTGCACAAGTTTGTCTGCCAGCAGAAAAAGGCTGCCGATGCCGCGTTTAACGGCTTTGATATGCCTGGCTGCTACCTTATCGCAAAGTATCAAAAAGGCGATCACGATAAGAACTACAGTGACTATCTGGGAATTTATGTGGGCTCAAGCGAGCACATGTCGGAGGATATCGTTTCCACGCCCACGCGCTTGGGCGATCCGGATGTCTATGCCGATTACAAGTACCATCAAAACGTGATGCTATTTGTGTTTCCCTGCGAGCTAAAGGACCTCGATGAACGTCGCGAGCTCCTGCTGCGCTCGTTTGAAGGCAGCAGGCTCTACAACGGATCTGAGGTACTGGCTTAAGGGCTTGGTTGGAGTTGGTCGACAATCTAGATCTGTAACACGAGGACGAGCGTTCAGCTCCCAGCTGTTACAGATTTAGACAATCTGGGGGCGAGCTGAGAAGTGTCTCAATCTGTAACAACTAGGGAAGGAAAACCGTTCTTGTTGTTACAGATTTAGATAAATGGGAAACCGCCAGGGAAACATCTCGATCTGTAACAAATAGGGGAGAAAATGTTCTCTAAATGTTACAGATCGAGACAAAGGCCGGACCGGTCCCAGTCATCCTGGTTGAGCGAGGATATTCGGACGCACGAGGATCGTTATCGAAAGTCGATACCGCAAGGGTACTCCACCACACCAAAGTGTTCCCTCGGGAAATGTCGCCAGCGCAGTCAAATCCGCCGTCCTTCATATCTAAATTCAGCAAAACCGCAGGTCAAAGGTATATAGATACGCCCGGCACCGTGTATTTAGAGGTTTTCGTTGACAGCCCCCAAGGTTGCATCGTATTATCTTTTTCGTTCGCGGGGGCGGAGGCCCAAAAGACCAAAGAACCTGCGGATACTTGAACGATTGGGAGTTTGCCCGAGTGGTTAATGGGGACGGGCTGTAAACCCGTTGGCTCTGCCTACATAGGTTCGAATCCTATAGCTCCCACCCGTCAAGTGCCTGTATAGCTCAGTCGGTAGAGCACTTCGTTGGTAACGAAGAGGTCACCAGTTCAAGTCTGGTTGCAGGCTCCATCCGGCGGTGTAGCTCAGTTGGTTAGAGCACACGGTTCATACCCGTGGCGTCACTGGTTCGAATCCAGTCACCGCTACCATAGGTAACACGGTGGCTTCTCAATAGTATGTTGAGAGGCCACTATGGTATAAAGGCATAGTCCCGTCCGGGGACGACCTGTTTAGAGGAGGGCTTTATGGCCAAAGAGAAGTTTGAGCGCACTAAGCCGCATGTTAACATCGGCACCATTGGTCACGTTGACCACGGCAAGACCACGCTGACCGCTGCCATCACCAAGGTTCTCTCCGAGACCGAGGGCTGCAAGGCTGACTTCACTGCGTTCGAGAACATCGACAAGGCTCCCGAGGAGCGCGAGCGCGGCATTACGATCTCCGTCTCCCACGTCGAGTACGAGACTGCTGCCCGTCACTACGCTCACGTTGACTGCCCGGGCCACGCTGACTACGTCAAGAACATGATCTCCGGTGCTGCTCAGATGGACGGCGCTATCCTGGTCATCGCCGCTACCGACGGCCCCATGGCTCAGACCCGCGAGCACATCCTGCTCGCCCGTCAGGTCGGCGTTCCCTACATCGTCGTCTTCCTGAACAAGTGCGACATGGTCGACGATGACGAGCTCATCGACCTCGTCGAGATGGAGACCCGTGAGCTCCTTTCCGAGTACGAATTCCCCGGCGACGACATCCCCGTCATCCGTGGTTCCGCTCTGGGCGCTCTCGAGGGCGACGCCAAGTGGATGGACGCCATTCGCGAGCTCATGTCTGCCGTCGACGAGTACATCCCGACGCCTGCTCGTGACAACGACCTCCCGTTCCTGATGGCCGTTGAGGACGTTATGACCATCTCCGGCCGTGGTACCGTTGCTACCGGCCGTGTCGAGCGCGGTGAGCTCAAGCTCAACGAGCCCGTCGAGATCGTCGGCATCAAGGATACCCAGAACACCGTCGTTACCGGTATCGAGATGTTCCGTAAGTCCATGGACTTCTGCGAGGCTGGCGACAACGTCGGTCTGCTGCTCCGCGGCATCAAGCGCGAGGACATCGAGCGCGGCCAGGTTCTCTGCAAGCCCGGTTCGGTTACCCCGCACACCAAGTTCACCGGTGAGATCTACGTTCTGACCAAGGAGGAGGGCGGCCGTCACACCCCGTTCTTCGATGGTTATCGTCCTCAGTTCTACTTCCGTACCACCGACGTTACCGGTACGGTCAAGCTCCCCGAGGGCACCGAGATGGCTATGCCTGGTGACCACATCACCATCGAGGGCGACCTCATTCACCCGATCGCTATGGAGGAGGGCCTGCGCTTCGCTATCCGCGAGGGTGGCCACACCGTCGGTTCGGGCATCGTCTCCACGATCATTGAGTAAATTAGCTCTCTGATACAGCTGACTTAGAGAACCCGGCACTTATATGGGTGCCGGGTTCTTTTCTACGTGGGTCTTTTTGCCTGATGATTACGCTTAGCTCGCTCTTAAGTTGAGCGTGAGGGATCGATTAGATCTCGTTGGCTCCATTGATGTGTTCCAAATATGAATGGATCTACCGAGAACCAATTGATGCGAGGTTTTCATTGACAGCACTTACGTAGAGCTGATAAAGTACCAACTCGTGCCCGTACGGGGCGGATATGAAAGGTTCAGGACACATGCGTACTCTAGTTACTCTTGCGTGCACTGAGTGCAAGCGCCGCAACTATACGACCACTAAGAACAAGGCGAACATGCCTGATCGTATGGAGATCAAGAAGTATTGCCCCTGGTGCCGTCACCACACGCTGCACAAAGAGACTCGCTAGTCTCTAGTCACATACGCCAGTAGTTCAATTGGTAGAGCATCGGTCTCCAAAACCGAGTGTTGAGGGTTCGAGTCCTTCCTGGCGTGCCAGTCATTATTCCGTAAGCTCCCATTTGGGGGCTTACGGTTTACTCATGTATAAGCGCATTGCGCGGAGGTAACCCAAATGGCCAACAAGAAGAACAAGAAGAAGGCACAGCAGCAGGCGCCTGCCAACAAAGCTGCCGCCAACTCCAAGGTTGAGGCCAAGAAGGCCGTTGCCAAGAAGAGCGAGAAGGCTGCGAAGTCCAAGAAGAACGAGAAGCCCGGTTTCTTCGCCCGCACCAAGAAGTATTTTGCTTCGGTGAAGTCCGAGATGAAGCGTGTCACGTGGCCCGATAAGAAGGAGCTCGTGAACTACTCGGTCGTCGTTTGCGCTTCTCTGATCGTCGTCGGCGTCGTCATCGCTCTGCTCGATGCTGGCTTTGGCGAGGCTCTTGCTCTGTTCTCTGGATTGAGGGGCTAAACCATGTCTAAGCGTTGGTACGTCGTCCACACATACTCTGGATACGAGAACCGCGTTAAGTCCGATCTCGAGCATCGCATCGAGACCATGGGCATGCAGGATCGTATCTTTGATATTGAGATTCCTATGGAGCGCGTCACCGAGATCAAAGAGGGTGGCAAGCGCGAGACCAAGGATTCTAAGATCTTCCCGGGTTATGTCCTGGTTCGCATGGAGATGGATGACGATGCATGGACGTGTGTTCGCAACACGCCCGGCGTCACCGGTTTCCTGGGCGGCAACGGCAAGCCCGCTCCGCTTTCCCGCGACGAGTACAATAAGATGACTCGTCGTCCCGGTAAGGGCGATTCGCCCAAGCGTACGTCGGTTGATATTGAGGTTGGTACGTCCGTCCGCGTCACCGATGGCCCGCTTACCGACTTTGATGGCAAGGTCTCCGAGGTTAACGCCGAGGCAGGCAAGCTCAAGGTCACGCTGATGATCTTTGGCCGCGAGACGCCGGTCGAGCTTGACTTTAACCAGGTCGCTGTCATCGCTTAAGTTTTCGTCCGTTCGCGCGAGCGTGCTTCTTCTGTGACTGCTCATCTCAGGAGTGCTTCTAACACGTGCGTGCTTACGATATAGCAAGTACTTCACACTCGTGATTCGAAAGGAATGACCATGGCTGAGAAGAAGGTTGCCAACGTCATTAAGCTCCAGATTCCTGCTGGTGCCGCTAACCCCGCTCCTCCCGTCGGCCCCGCCCTGGGCGCTGCTGGCGTGAACATCATGCAGTTCTGCCAGGCCTTTAACGCCGAGACGCAGGACAAGAAGGGCGACATTATCCCCGTTGAGATTTCTGTCTACGAGGATAAGTCCTTCTCCTTCATCACCAAGACTCCGCCGGCGGCTCACCTCATCAAGAAGGAGCTGAACCTCAAGTCTGGTTCCGCTAAGCCCCAGGCCGACAAGGTTGGCCAGCTCTCTCAGGAGCAGCTCACCAAGATCGCCGAGATCAAGATGCCGGACCTCAATGCCAACGACATTGACGCCGCCAAGAAGATCATCGCCGGTACCGCCCGTTCCATGGGCGTCACCATCGCTGAGTAGCGTTTTTCTAGGTAACGACGGGTGCTCCGACCGGGGCGCCCGTTAAATGTGTGCAATAGGGCACACGATACGATGTGGGAGGGCTCACGCCCGTTTAACCACAGGAGGTAATGCACATGGCTAAGCATGGTAAGAGCTATAACGCCGCTGCCGAGAAGGTCGACCGCGCCACGCTCTACACCCCCCTTCAGGCTGCCAAGCTCATCAAGGAGCTCGACACCGCCAAGTTCGACGAGACCGTCGAGGCCCACTTCCGTCTGGGCATCGATACTCGTAAGGCTGACCAGAACATCCGTGGTTCCATCTCCCTGCCCCACGGCACCGGCAAGACCGTTCGTGTTGCCGTCTTCGCCGAGGGCGAGAAGGCCCGTGAGGCCGAGGCTGCCGGTGCCGACATCATCGGTTCCGACGAGCTCGTCGCCCAGATCCAGAAGGGCGAGATCAACTTCGACGCCGCTATCGCTACGCCGAACATGATGGCCAAGGTTGGCCGCATCGGTAAGATCCTTGGTCCCCGTGGCCTCATGCCGAACCCCAAGCTCGGCACCGTGACCATGGACGTCGCCAAGATGGTCTCCGAGCTCAAGGCCGGCCGCGTTGAGTATCGCGCCGACCGTTATGGCATCTGCCACGTGCCCCTGGGCAAGAAGTCCTTCTCTGAGCAGCAGCTCGTTGAGAACTACGCTGCCCTGTACACCGAGATCCTGCGCGTCAAGCCCTCTTCTGCTAAGGGCAAGTACGTCAAGTCCATCTCTGTGTCTTCCACCATGGGCCCTGGCGTCAAGGTCGATCCCGCTGTCCAGCGTGACTTCCTGGCTGAGTAACTTCTAGTTACTGCCTGAGCAAAGCAAGCATTGCTAAAGGAACCCGGTTCTGTCTCGTGCAGGACCGGGTTCCTTGCTATTTCGGGCCAAAACCAACACGAAGGAGATAGGCGCCTTTGTGGTGGTTTTGGTTCAAAATCCCCGTTGAGCGTCGTTTTGACTGTGTTACACTTTAGCCCAATGTAGTGAATACCCGAGGCCGAAAGGAGCCAGACTTGTTCAATTACAATCAGCAGCTCCTAGGCCTAGCGCTACTAGATTGGATAGCGCGCTAGGGTTGTAATTTTGCTATAACGATTAGTTGTACCCGGGTGCGCTATCTTCCGCCGCTTTTGGGCGTGATGAGCGACACGGGTATTATCCTATCTTGAGGCACTCCATCTCTCCTGAAAGCCATCTGTATCTTTAGCCTGTCAGGAGGAAATCATGAGCCGCAAAATCGCAATCTTTGACACAACGCTGCGTGACGGGGAGCAGTCTCCCGGCGCCAGCATGAATACCGAGGAAAAGCTCGTTATTGCACGCCAGCTGGTACGTATGAATGTCGACGTGATCGAGGCGGGATTTCCTATTTCGAGCCCCGGTGATTATCGTTCCGTACAGGAGATTGGCAAGATCGCGGGTGACCGGTGCACGGTATGCGGTCTCACCCGTGCGGTCGATAAGGATATCCAAGTAGCGGCAGAAGCCCTCAAGACGGCTCAGAGGCCCCGTATCCATACCGGTCTGGGTGTGAGTCCCAGCCATTTGCGCGACAAGCTCCATATGACCGAAGACGAGGCTATCGAGCGCGCTATTCACGCCGTAAAGCACGCTCGTAAGTTTGTCGACGATGTCGAGTTTTATGCCGAGGATGCGGGCCGCTCCGATTAGGAGTTCCTGGTCCGCATTCTCGAGGCAGCGATCAAGGCCGGCGCTACGGTCGTGAATATTCCGGACACCACGGGCTATAACATGCCCTGGGAGTTTGGCGCCCGTATTCGCGATCTACGCGAGCGCGTGGCCGGAATCGAGGACGTTACGATTTCGGTCCACACGCATAACGATCTGGGCATGGCCACAGCCCTTGCACTCGAGGCCGTCCGCAATGGCGCGACGCAGATCGAGTGCACCATCAACGGCTTGGGCGAGCGCGCGGGCAACACGGCGCTCGAGGAGGTCGTCATGGCCATGAGGATGCACGAGCAGGATCTGGATGCACATACCGATATCGTAACGACCGAGCTCACGCGCGCATCTAAGCTCGTCAGTTCAATTACTGGTATCAACGTGCAGCCCAACAAGTCCATTGTGGGCGCTAATGCGTTTGCCCACAGCTCGGGCATTCACCAGGATGGCGTGCTCAAGGCGCGTGACACCTACGAGATTATCGATCCCAAGGACGTGGGTGCAGCGGGATCCGAGATTATCCTTTCGGCACGTTCGGGCCATGCGGCACTGCGCCATCGTCTCGCTGAGCTGGGTTATACGTTTGGCGATGAGGAATTCGAGTCGATCTATCAGCGCTTTTTGGAGATTGCAGATCAAAAGAAAGAGGTCTTTGACGAGGATCTGGAATCGATGATTCAGGAGCGCCAGCGCGAGGTCAAGGCGATCTACACCCTCGACGCGCTCCAGGTTTCCTGCGGCGACCCGCTTATTCCTACGGCCACGGCAACCATTACAGACGAGAATGGCGCGACACGGGTAGTTTGCTCGACGGGTACTGGTCCGGTTGATGCGGCCTACAAGGCGGTTGACAAGGCCATCTCTGCCCATGGCGAGCTGACGGAGTTCAACGTTAAGGCCATTACGCGTGGTATCGACGCCATCGGCGAGGTGACGGTGCGCATCACCGCCGAGGACGGCAAGATCTACACCGGCCGCGGCGCGGATACCGACATTATCGTGAGCTCGGCCAAGGCTTACATCAACGCTATTAACCGCATGATTCAGACCAACCGTTCCAAGGCGGGCAAGTAACGATATTCGGCAGGGCAAAGCCCGCTTGAGAGGGGAATCACATGGCACGTCCCATGACCGTAGCAGAGAAGATTTTGGCGGCACACGCAGGCCTGGACGAGGTAAAGCCGGGCCAGCTGGTCGAATGCGACCTGGACATCGTGCTCGCCAACGATATTACCGCACCTATCGCGATCGATGTCTTTCGCGAGCTGGGTGCCACCGAGGTGTTCGATTGCGACCGCGTTTGCCTGGTGCCCGATCACTATGCGCCCAACAAGGACATCAAGAGCGCCGAGCAGACCAAAAAGATGCGAGATTTTGCGCACGAGCAGCATGTGACGCACTATTACGAGCAAGGCTGCGCGGGCATTGAGCATGCCCTGCTGCCCGAGCGCGGCGTGGTGGTCTCGGGCGATCTGATTATCGGTGCCGACTCGCATACCTGCACGTATGGCGCCTTGGGTGCGTTTTCGACCGGTGTGGGCTCAACAGACGCCGGCGTGGGCATTGCCACGGGGCGCGCATGGTTTAAGGTGCCGCCGACGATTCGCTTTGAGATTAACGGCGAGCTTGAGGACGGCGCCACCGCCAAGGACATCATCCTGCACATTATCGGCATGATCGGCGTGGACGGTGCTCTGTACCAGGCCATGGAGTTTGCCGGCAGCACCATCGAGGGCCTGTCGATGGAAGGTCGCATGACAATTTCGAACATGGCGATCGAAGCGGGTGGCAAGGCGGGCATTATCGAGATCGATGATGTTGCCCGTGCCTGGCTCAAGGGGCGCTGCGAGCGTGATTACGTTGAGTATCACGCCGATCCAGACGCCGAGTATGCCCAGGTTATTGCCATTGACGCGGCCGACATTAAGCCGTGTGTATCGTGGCCGCATCTGCCCAGCAACACCCATCCGGTGAGCGAGAGCCGTCACATCATGGTCGACCAGGCGGTAATCGGCTCGTGCACCAACGGACGTATCGAGGATATGCGTGCTGCGGCCGAGGTCATGCGCGGCCATAAGGTTGCCGACGGGGTGCGTTGCATCGTGATTCCGGCGACCCAGGCGGTCTTCCGCCAGTGCATGAAGGAGGGATTGACCGACATTTTCCTAGATGCCAACTGTGTGTTCTCCACGCCCACGTGCGGTCCGTGCCTGGGCGGCTACATGGGCATCTTGGCGGCGGGGGAGCGTTGCGTTTCTACGACCAACCGCAACTTTGTCGGCCGTATGGGTGACCCCACGTCCGAGGTCTATCTGGCCTCGCCGGCCGTGGCGGCTGCTTCTGCCGTGGCGGGGCACATATGCTTGCCGTCTGACCTGTAGGGGCTACGGGGTCCTTCGACCTTTGCTCGCTACTGCGGACAGTCCTGGCACTTTTTTGTTCGCCGAAGGCGAACGCTAACTTCCCATTAGCTTTTTTGTAGCCGAAACGCGAACGAGGGATTTGATATTTGCTTGCGTCGAGTTCTGCACGAGCCGGAGAGCACTTAATGTGCTCTCCGTGCGAGCAGGACTGTCCGAGTAAGTAAATATCAAATCCCCCGCATTCCATGTTTGAACGGAGAATGATATGAACTTTGAAGGTTCGGTTTTTCGATATGGTCGTGACGTTGATACTGATGTGATTATTCCTGCTCGTTATTTGAACTCGTCGGATCATGCGCACTTGGCGGCGCATGCTATGGAGGATATTGATCCCGCGTTTGCCTCTGCCGTGAGGCCCGGTGACATCATTGTGGCTGAGGAGAACTTTGGTTGCGGTTCTTCGCGTGAGCATGCCCCGGTTGCCATTAAGGCTGCAGGGGTGTCGTGCGTTATTGCCAAGAGCTTCGCACGCATCTTCTATCGCAATGCCATTAACGTGGGCCTGCCCATTATGGAGTGCCCCGAAGCTGTCGATGCGATTTGTGCCGGCGATACCGTGAAGGTCGATACCGATGCGGGTGTCATCACCAACGAGCGTACTGGCGAGACTTTTACAGCTGAGCCGTTCCCGCCATTTATTGCCGAGATTATCGAGGCCGGCGGTTTGGTTGCGCGCACGCGTGCCAAGATTGTCGCGGCAAAGGGTCAGGAGGCGTAAGCGATTATGACGGTCAAGCTGGATAATCCGTTTGCAAACGGGCCGAGTAGCGAGAGCTGGAGCTGCAACGTGAAGAAGACCTATAAGATCTGCTGTCTTCCTGGTGACGGCATTGGGCCCGAGGTTATTGCCGAGGGTAAGAAGGTGCTGGCTGCCGTGGGCAAGCGCGCCGGCGTAGAGTTTGCCTTTGAGGATCACCTGATTGGTGGCGCGGCGATCGATGCGTGCGGCAATCCGCTGCCCGATGAAACCCTTGTGGCGGCAAAGGCGTCGGACGCCGTGCTGTTGGCATCCGTCGGTGGCCCAAAGTGGGATTCGACCGATCCGGCGGCCCCGCGCCCCGAGCAAGGCTTGCTGCGTATCCGCAAAGAACTCGGCCTCTATACCAACCTTCGCCCTGTAAAAATCTACGACGCACTTGCCAGCGCATCGACGCTTCGTCCCGAAGTCATCAAGGGCGTTGACATGGTACTCGTCCGCGAACTTACCGGTGGCATTTACTTTGGCAAGCACGAGCGCTTTTATGACGAGGGCGGTGCGGGCACCGACGGTGTGGCTGGCCAGCGCGCGGTTGACGTAATGGAGTACCGCGAGTACGAAGTTGAGCGCATCGCCCGCCAGGCGTTCGAGGCAGCTCGCAAGCGCCGCGGCAAGGTGACAAGCGTGGACAAGCGCAATGTATTGGAGACGAGCCGCATGTGGCGTGAGGTCGTGCATCGCGTGCATGACGAGGAGTATCCAGATGTAGAGCTTGAGGACCTGCTCGTCGACAACGCCGCCATGCAGCTCATTAACCGACCGGCCGACTTTGACGTCGTAGTTACGGAGAACATGTTCGGCGACATTCTCTCCGACGAGGCGGCGCAGATTACCGGATCGCTCGGCATGCTTGCCTCGGCTTCGCTGGGCGATGGCGTGTCGCTGTTTGAGCCGAGCGCCGGCAGCGCGCCCGACATCGCGGGGCTCGGTATCGCTAACCCGCTCGCGCAGATCCTGTCGGCGGCAATGCTGCTCACGTACGCGCTCGACATGGGTGGGCAGGCTGCTTGGATCGAAAATGCCGTGGCGCGTGTGCTTGACGAAGGCTGGCGTACCCGCGACATCGCCGACGCCAGCACCCCTGCCGATAAGATCCTCGGCACGACCCAGATGGGCGATAAGGTCATCGCCGCACTGTAGCGTCGAGATGTCCGGAACCACCACAAAGGTGCCTGTCCCCTTTGTGGTGGTTACCAGGGGGTTCTGGCGGTTGAGGACTCGATTGCCTCGTGGCGCTTGAGCTCGCGGCGCATGGTTTGCGAATTGAGCCAGGCTGCCTGCCATCCACGGATGGGGTAGCGCGCCTCGTCCAGCTCAAACTGCGTATAGCCGCATGCGTTGATAATCGTCGTCCCGCATGCGTGCTGGCGTTCGCGTTGAAAGTCGCGAACATAGCATTGGTGCACATGCCCGTGCACCATGTAGTCGGGATTCCATGTCTCGAGCGCTGTGTTAAAGCATTCGAATCCCCGATGCGGCAGATCGTCCAGATCGCCTATGCCGGCGGCGGGCGCATGGGTGAGCAAGATGTCGCAGCCGCCGACCATCCTCACTTTGCGGGACAGCTTGCGCACGCGCTTGGCCATTTCGCGCTCGGTGTACATGTTAGCGCCATCTCGGTAGCGCATGGAGCCGCCAAGCCCCGCAATGCGGACGCCGCGATACACGTATACGGTGTCTTCGACACAGATGCAGCCGCCCGGTGCATGACGCGCGTAGCGGTCATCGTGATTGCCACGCACGTAGATGAGCGGTCTGTTGATGACCGTGACCAAAAACTCAAGATAGTCCGGGTCCAGATCGCCAGCGGACAAAATGAGGTCGACACCCTCAAAGCGTTCCTTGCGAAAGCACTCCCACAGGCATCGCTCTTCGGTATCGGCTATGGCAAGGATTTTCATAGAGCACGGACCTTCGGCTCATCGTCGGGCTGCGGAATGGTGCCCACCACGTTGTCTGCCAGCCAGTCCATCTCGACGATTTGCGTGCTCGGCAGTGGGGGAAAGCCCTCAATCTGCACCACGCCGTCTTGGCTATGGAGCTCGCCGCCAAATGGATTGATGGAGCCCTCGACGATGCCATTGCGGAGGAGCTGAACAAGCTTGCGCGTCTGATAGGGCAGGCCCGGAGCGTAGCGAATGTCGATAACGCCCGAGCTCATGCCATACCAGTAGTTGACGGCGCGGACCCGGCTGTCGTCACTGGTCTCGTCCCAGGTGCCATGCAGCAGACTTCGCACGATAAGCTCGTAGTATCGGCCCCAGTTCCATACCGGCATGGCAATGCCGGCAACCTTGCCATCGACCAGGCGGTGGAGTCCGTAGGCCGTGGGGTCTTCGAGCGACTTTGACATATCGGCGCCGGTCATGACGCTCACGCCTTCGCGGCACATGGCCTCGGCAAGGCCTCCGGCGGGCACATCGCCCCAGGTCAGGATAATTTGCGCACGGGGGTCGAGCAGCGAGGCGCCAATCGCAAAGGCGTTGATCTCGCTGAGTGCGCCCGAGGCGAAGACCGACGCGTGGTAACCGATGCGGTGGTTGTCCGCCATGCTGGCGGCAAGGGCGCCCAGGAGAAACTTTGCTTCGTACATCTTGCCAAAGTACGAACGGACGCTTTGGTGAGGAAGACCGATGGAGCAGTTAAGGAACCGAACCCGGGGATATTCAACGGCAGCCCTGAGCGTGTATTCCATCAGGCGGTGCGAGGTCGAGAAGATGACGTTTGCTCCATGTTTGACAGCCGTTTCCACGGCGGCGTAGAACACGTCCGGATCGTGACAGTCCTCAAACGCCTCGGTGCGCACGATACCGCCAAAGTGCTCATCGAGATACTGACGCCCTTGGTCGTGCAGCCTGTCCCAGCTCGACGTCGCACAGGTGAATTCATGGATAAAGGCGATGCGCAGGGGGTTGGCCGCCGAATAGACGGTCTTGCCCATAAAGAAGTTGAGCATGCCGGAGGTGGACTGGGCGGGCAACTCCTCCTCATCGACGTTTGGCGCTTCGACAAGATCGACCTTGTCCTCGTCACTTTTCCCGGCGATGACCAGTTCGCGCCAGATCTTGCACAGGCGGTTTACGACGATATCTGTCGGCGTATCCAGCAGGCGGTCCTGGTTGTACACATTGAGGTAGACGAGCATGGCGTCGGCGGGCGTAATGTCCAGGTGGTCGCCGCCCGCGCGAAGGTAGGCGCGCTTAAAGAGTAGGAAGGTGTGGCGCAGGTAGTCGACCTTTTTCTGGGGCCATTTTTCGATAAGGTTCTGACCGAGCATTTTGGCGAGCGTTTCGTAGCTTCCTTCGCGCGAGAACTCGATCTCGTATAGGGGGCAGACGCGCCAAAACGCGCAGAACTCGCCGTACAGGCGGCTTTCGACGGAATCCCATTTGCCGGGATAGAGACGGGTGACCTTGGCCGAAACCGTCGGGGCGTCCAGGAATTTGAGGACGCTGACGCGCTTGTTGCCCTCTTGGACATAGAACCTATGCATGAACTCGGTGACAATGATGGGGTCGCGATAGCCCTCGGTTACCTGAATGTCGTAGAGGTTGGACCACTTGCGGGCGAACTCGGTGCTAAACGGCAGCAGGGGCATAAAGTTGCATGAAAAGGCGGACTGACGGCCCTTGGTAACCGTGCCGACAACCATTTCGAGCGGAATATCCCGCAGGCCGACATTCTCTCGCTGACCTAGGGGGAGCTGGGCAACCAAACTGTCGAGGTCCGTAAGGTATGGATGCTCGCTTTGGCTAATGGCGCGTCGACGTCCTTGCTCGCCGCGCTTGCGTGCTTGACGGTAGGCCTCTTCCATAGTTTGCTCCCTTAGTCGTTTAAACAACTGTATGAACTATGGTACCACGAATGAAAACCTCCCATTTCCCGATGTCCAAGAAATGGGAGGCAGTTCACTGTCCCCTTTGTGGTGCTTTAGGCGATGATGGGAGCGATAGCGCGGATGCAGGCGTCGGCAGCGGTGAGTGTGGTGCTGTCGTCACTGACGATAAAGATGATCTTGCCCTTGATGCCAAAGTCGCCGATTTCGCTAAAGAGCACGTAGGGCTCCTGGTCAAAGCCCGAGATGGGAAGCACGGCGGCCTTGGTGGCGCTGGTCAGCTCGTCTGCCAGCGCGTCAAGGGAAGCCCATTTAGACGTGTCCTTTACGGCAACGGGCACGGCCACGCGCCCAAAGGGCATCAGATGCACGAGCGTGTCCTTGGAGATGTTGGAGTTGGGCACAATGATGGTCTGCCCGTAGGCATCCTCGATGGTCGTGTGGCGCCAGGTGATGTCCTGTACCACGCCCGACACGCCGCCGACCTCGATATTGTCGCCGGGCTTGATGATGCCCATAAAGGTCACCTGCATGCCGCCGATAAGGTTCGACAGCGTGTCCTGAAAGCCGAGCGAGATAGCAATGCCGCCGACGCCAAGAGCGGCGACGAGCGCGTTTGCGTTAATGCCAAAGCAGTTGTCGAGGATAAAACTGCCGCCGATCATCCAGATGACGGCGCGCGCAATGTTGATGAAGATACTCGATGCCGGAAGCGGGTTATCGTCGCGGTTGAGCAGGTGACGCAGCGTCTTGGAAACGACTTTGGCGGCGACGGCGGTGCCTATCGCCAAGATGCCAGCCCAGATGATGTTGTGGACCCACCGCTGCTCAAAGAAATGAAGAATCGGCTCAAACAATTCCATGTAGGGAAAACCTCCTCAAGATCGTTCAACCATGATACCCACCAAAAAGCCCGTCCGATCACAACGGACGGGCCGATAACTTGAGATGGGGCGTCCGCGGTGGCGTAAGCTGGGGCGCCGGCGAGTACGCTGGCAAGGAGTGCGGCGGTCAAGCAAGACGAGGAAGAGATCCTCTCATGGCAGTTTCCTTAGTTCTTAACCAGTGGTCCCTGCTGACGCTGGATTATCGACATAATATGCGAAAACCGCCGCAAAGGTGTCTGTCCCTTTGCGGCGGTTTTGACGTCTGCGCAGATAAAACCTGCCAAAATAAACCTGTCCCTTTTTGGTAGGTTTAGCTCAGCAGCATGCGGTCGTTGGCGAGCTCGCCGCCCGAGACCTCCTCGAACTTCTGAAGCAAGTCGGCCACGGTGAGCGATTTCTTCTCATCGCCCGCCACGTCGTAGATTACGTGGCCCTCGTGCATCATGATCAGGCGATTGCCCAGACGGATAGCGTCGTTCATGTTATGCGTGACCATGAGCGTGGTCAGGTGGTTCTCGTCGACGATCTCCTCGGTCAGATTGAGCACCTTAGAGGCCGTCTTGGGGTCAAGTGCCGCGGTATGCTCGTCGAGCAGCAGCAGGCGCGGCTTGGTGAGCGTGGCCATGAGCAGGGTGAGTGCCTGGCGCTGGCCGCCCGAGAGCAGGCCGACCTTGGCGTTGAGGCGCGTGTCCAGACCAAGGTCCAGACGCTTGAGCAGCTTGACGTACTCGTCCTTCTCGGCCTTGGTGACGCCCCACGAAAGGCCGCGACGCTGGCCGCGACGCTTGGCGAGTGCCAGGTTCTCGGCAATTTGCATGTCGGCTGCGGTGCCGCGCATGGGGTCCTGGAACACGCGGCCCAGGTACTTGGCACGCTGCGACTCGCTCAGACGCGAGATGTCGGTGCCGTCGAGCTCGATAACGCCCGAATCGAGCGGATACACTCCGGCGATCATGTTGAGCAGCGTGGACTTGCCGGCGCCGTTGCCGCCAATCACGGTTACAAAGTCACCGTCGTTGAGGGTAAGGTCGACGCCGGTAAGAGCGCGCTTTTCGGTGACGGTGCCCTTGTTAAAGGTCTTCTTGACGTGCGAGAGCTTAAGCATCTGCCTCATCCCCCTTCGTGTAGGAGCTGCGGAGCTTATAGCGCTCCCAAACCACGGGCACGCATAGGGCCACGGCGACAATCACGGCGGAGAGCAGCTTCATGTCGTTGGCGTCCATGCCCAGCTGCAGCACGATGGCGCGGATGAGGAAGTACACCACGGAGCCAAAGACGGCGGAGGCAAGACGGACGCTAAACTGCGTGAGACCGCCGGGCAGCAGGCGGCCGAGCACCTCGCCGATAACAATGGCGGCGAGACCGATAACGATGGCGCCGGTGCCCATGCCAATGTCGGCGTACTTCTGGCTCTGGCAGATGAGCGCGCCCGAAAGGCCAATGAGGGCGTTGGAGAGCACGAGGGCGATCATCTTAGTGGAGTTGGTGTTGACGCCCAGGGCACGGATCATGTACTCGTTGTTGCCGGTGGCGCGCAGCGCCGAGCCGATCTCGGTGCCAAAGAACCAATACAGGATGGCAACGATAGCCACGGCGAGCAAGATGCCCAGGATGATGGCAACGGTGGACTGCGGCAGGCCCGTCATATTGCTGACGGCCGAGAACACGGTGCCCTTGGCAAGGATGGGCGTGTTGGATTTGCCCATGATGCGCAGGTTGATGGACCACAGGCTGATCTGGGTGAGGATTCCGGCGAGGATCGCGGGAATCTCAAAGACGGTGGTCAGAATGCCCGTGACCGCGCCCGCAATGGCACCGGCGCACATGCCGGCCAAAACGGCGAGCAACGGGTCGGCATTGTTGTTGACGATGAGCACGGCGCAGACGCAGCCGCCGAGGGCAAAGCTGCCGTCACAGGTCATATCGGGGATGTCGAGCAGGCGGAACGTGATAAACACGCCAAGCACCATAATGCCCCAGAGGACACCCTGCGAAACGGCGCCCTGCAATGCAATGAGCATGCTTCATACCTCCTAGGATAGGGTGGACACGTGATTTTCCATAATAGCGGTACCAATGCATAAAAGAGCAGCGGACGGACATTTTGTTTTACCAAAAACAAGCAGGGCGAACGCCGGTCTTTAGCGTTCGCCCCAATGACTCAGATATTGAATAACGCAGCTATGGCGCAAGCGCGTGCCTAGCTGCGTTACCGCGCATGGCGCTACTCGTCTAGAGCGGAAAGGTCGATGCCCAGGGCCTCGGCCATCTCGTCGTTCTTGATGACGACCAGATCCTTGCTTGGGAGGTGCTTGATCGGCATATCCTCGGGCTTGGCCTCGCCCTTCAGAATCTTAACGGCCATCTCGCCCGCGGCGTAGCCCAGGTCCTCATAGTTGATGGAAAGGGTGAACAGGCCGCCGGCCATGCACATGCCCTCCTCGCCGGTCACAAAGGGAAGCTTGTTCTCCTTGCAGATCTGACCGACCTGCGAAGCGCCCGCGGCGATAGTGTTGTCAGTGGGGGAGTAGAGCGCGTCGACCTTGCCCACGGCAGACTCGACGACAGACTGGATCTCGTTGGAGCTCGAGACGGTGAAATCGGTGTACTCCAGGCCCAGCTTGTCGAGTTCCTTCTTGGCGGCCTTGATCTGGACGTCGGAGTTGGACTCGGCGGTGCAGTAGAGCAGACCGACCTTTTTAACGTCGGGCAGGACCTTCTGCATCATCTCGAGCTGCTCGGCGACCGGGGTGAGGTCGGAGGCGCCGGTGACGTTGGTGCCGGGCTTGTCGTTGTCCTGGACCAGGCCGGAGGCGGCGTAGTCGGTGATGGCGCAGCCCACGATAGGGATATCGGCCGTGGCGCCGGCGGCAGCCTGTGCGGCAGGCGTGGCGATGGCGTAGATCAAGTTGACGTTGTCGCCCACAAACTTGTCGGCGATGGACTTACACGTGGACTGGTCGTTCTGGGCGTTCTTCTGGTCGATCTTGACCTTGAGTCCGCTCTTCTTGATGGCCTTGACAAAGCCGTCGTTGGCGGCGTCGAGCGCGGAGTGCTCAGTGAGCTGCAGAACGCCGATGGTGTAGTCGGAACCGGCGGCTGCAGAGCCGGAACCAGAGTTGCCGCCGCATCCGGCGAGCGGGGCCAGTGCGAGCAGGCCGGCGGAGACCAAAAGGCTCCTGCGGCTGATGGTGATGTCGTTCATGTCATTACCCCCAGTATAGAAATTGCTGGAAACACTGCACTCAAACAAAGTGCAAGTGGGTCTATAGTAGCGCCGATGCCCATTTTTTCAACAGCCTGTCGGGTTTTTTAATACTGAACCGGATGGACGGCGGGGGATTCGGCGGGCAACGGCAAGACTTAGGCGGCGGGCGCGGGCCGCTCCCCCTCGTCCAGCGCGGCAAAGAGCTTCTTGCCGTCGAGCAGGCGCGTGCTAACGTTTCTCATGCGGCTGACCTCGACGGTGCGTAGGGTGTCGTCTGAGCCGTGCCCGTCGACGACCGTTCCCAGCAGATACGAGACGCCGTCTCGCTGTTTGATGGCAAAAGGCCGAACGGTCATCCTCGTCACTTCGATCTTGTCATGTGTCGTGACGCTTGAAATGTCAAAGCTCACCGTGGTTCCGTGGTCGATGGCCCGCTCGATGAGCTCGCAGGTATCGATGCGTTTGGCGGGCGGTCGTGTGGCCTTGGCGGGTTTGCCTTCTGCGCTTGGTGCCGGCTCGGACGTATCGAGATAGCCGCGAACGTCGGCGCTTGCCATGGCGACCAGATGGCGCGCTATGCTTTTCCTGGTCGCGATGGGTGTGGAGCGGTTGCGCATGACCATGCCATGGAGTCGAATGATTTCCTCGTCGGAGAGCGGTCGGGTGAGAAGTCGGTAACCCGCGCCGCGCTTGTACTCAATCTCGTATCCGGCATGTCGCAGGGCGGAAATCGCGGTATGGATGCTGCGCCGCGCTGCCGAGATGGGCATGCGAGCGGGGTCGTCGGGATGGGCGAGACGCTCGATCAGCTCATCGGGAGGAAGCGCTTTGTCCTCACCGGTATGCTCGCTTAAGAGTTGCAGGATGCGCACAGCGCGATAGGCTGCCATGGAAGCAGCACCCCTGGTCGTGGCCTCGTAGTTCTCAACAGCGGGTTTGGCCATTGCGTTCACGTCCTTTCCGTTTTTGGGTGATGACGCTACGGAGCCTAGGACACGGGGTTTGCTTAGGGGCACAGGGCACTCTGGGTGGTCGGTAGTCGTCGGCAAGCGGCGGGTCGAGTTTTCAACAGCCCTGATCAGCTGACCAAAAACTTGACGAAAGCTTGACGGATGCTGTTGAAAAAAGCGCCCCTCGGCTTGCCGAGAGGCGCTGGTGCGACACGCTGTAACGCGCGGAACGGAGCTGTGGCGATTAGAAATCGGCGTTGCCCACGGTGCGGGGGTGCGGAAGGACGTCGCGGATGTTGCCCACACCCGTCAGGTACATGACCAAACGCTCGAAGCCCAGGCCATAGCCGGCGTGTTTGCAGGAGCCATAGCGGCGCAGGTCAAGATAGTACTTGTACTGCTCGGGGGCCATGCCAAGGTCCTTGATGCGGGCCTCGAGCAGATCCAGGCGCTCCTCGCGCTGGGAGCCGCCGATAATCTCGCCGATACCGGGAACCAGGCAGTCGGCGGCGGCGACGGTCTTGCCGTCGTCGTTCATGCGCATGTAGAAGGCCTTGATCTCGGCCGGGTAGTCGGTCACGAAGGTCGGGCGCTTAAAGTGCTCCTCGGTCAGGAAGCGCTCGTGCTCGGTCTGCAGGTCAATGCCCCAGCTGACAGGATAGTCAAACTTGTGACCGGCGGCGACGGCCTGCTCCAGGATCTCGACGGCCTCGGTGTAGGTGACGCGGGCAAAGTCGGAGTTGGCCACGTGGTTCAGGCGCTCGATCAGGCCCTTGTCCACAAACTTGTTGAGCATGTTGAGCTCGTCGGGGCAAGTGGCCATAACGTCCTTAAGAACGTACTTGAGCATGGCCTCGGCGTTATCCATGTAGTCGTTCAGGTCGGCAAAGGCCATCTCGGGCTCAATCATCCAAAACTCGGCGGCGTGGCGCGTGGTGTTGGAGTTTTCGGCGCGGAAGGTGGGGCCAAAGGTGTACACGTCGCCAAAGGCCATGGCAAAGTTCTCGGCATTGAGCTGGCCGGACACGGTAAGGCTTGCATGCTTGCCAAAGAAGTCCTGGCTCCAGTCGACCTCTCCGGACTCGGTGAGAGGCGGATTTTTGGGGTCGAGCGTGGTCACGCGGAACATCTCGCCGGCGCCCTCGCAGTCACTCGTGGTGATGATGGGGGTGTTGACGTAGACAAAGCCCTGCTCTTGGAAGAAGCGGTGGATGGCGGCAGCCGCGACAGAGCGGATGCGGAACACGGCACGGAACAGGTTGGTGCGCGGGCGCAGGTGCTGCTGGGTGCGCAGGAACTCGACGGTTGCGCGCTTCTTCTGCAGCGGGTAGTCCGGGGCGCTCGTGCCCTCTACCTCGATGGAGGTGGCAGAAAGCTCGAAAGGCTGGGGCGCATCGGGGGTCAGCTTGACGGTGCCGGTGCAAATGAGTGCAGCCGAGACGTTTTGGTGGGCGATTTCGTCGTAGTTGCCGAGCGTCTCGCGGTTCATGACGACCTGCAGGTCGCGGAAGCAGCTGCCGTCGTTGAGCGTGACGAAGCCAAAGTTCTTCATGTCGCGGACGGACTTGACCCAGCCGGCGACAGTGACGGTCTTGTCGCCGAGCGACTCGGAATCGGCATAGAGCTGCGCGATTTTGGTGCGGTTCACGTATCCTCCCATAGCGGTTGAATGATAGTTATCCATACAGTTCGATATTCTAGCAGCTCGGCTCATTTGGGCTATACAGATAAGGTATTGACGGGACGGTTTTCAAACGAAAAGCGCCCGCGGCCAGATGGTCGTGGGCGCTTGGCGTGTTGCCTATTGGCTGTACGGCGCAGGACTCGTTACTTGGTCTTAGCCACCAGCAGCGGGTCGCCCAGCTTGACGAGCGGGTTGCCGCCGATAAGCGTTCCAGACTCGCCGACATGGTCGATGCTCTTAAGACGATCGAGCTCGGAGATGATGACGGTCACGATGTCCTCGTGGCCAGCGGCCTTAATGGCATCGCGGTCGAAACTGATGAGCGGCTGGCCTGCCTTGACCACATCGCCCATCTCGACAAAGCGGGCAAAACCCTTGCCGTTCATTTGTACGGTGCCCAGGCCGACATGGATGAACACGCGAAGGCCGTCCTCGGTGATCATGCCAATAGAGTGGTTGGTGACGGTGGTGGCGCCGATGCGGCCGTTAGCGGGCGCATAGATGGTGCCGGTGATGGGCTCGATGCCGTAGCCCTGGCCGAGCATACCCGAGGCGATGGTCTCGTCGGGAATCTCGTTTAGATTGACGAGCACACCGTTAACGGGAGCGTAGATGACGCCTTCGCGGGTGGCGAAGCTTGCTGCGGGCGGTACGGACGCCTCGCCCGACGAGTTGAACGTGGACTTGAGCGAATCGAGCAGACCCATAGATGCCTCCAACGTATCAAGTGCGCATGTAGCGCACGCGTAGTTTTGCCGGAAACGTTTCGTGTGTGTTTACCGGCTCGGTCAGCGTCTCTATTTTACGCTGCTCAACGACGTCCCTGAGCTGGGATTATGTGATATATCAGTTGAAGGGAACTTATTGCGGATACGTTTCGATGCCGTGCGTCCAAGTGGGGTACGCTTGAAGGCGATACATAACGTGCGCACGAATCGCGCGAAGGGAGCATATATGATCGTCGAGAGCCATGCGCTGTGGGGCGAGGAGCCGACCGAGGAATATCCGGCGACGTTTACCTATATGGGGGCCGAACCGCTGCCCGGCAAGCCCAATGGTCGTCGCCCGGCAGTGATCATCTGCGGCGGAGGCGCGTTTACGCACATCGCTCCGCACGAGCAGGACCCGGTGGCGTTTGCCTTTTTGGATCACGGGTACCAGGCCTTTGTTCTCAACTATGTCACGAGTGGCACGGGTGACGTGAGCTTTCCGCACCCCCAGGCAGATCTTGCCAAGATGGTCGCCACGGTTCGTGCGAATGCCGACGAGTGGCATGTCGATCCCAAGCGCGTGTGCGTTGTGGGCTTTTCGGCGGGCGGCATGATTTGCGCCTCGCTGGCAACGCAGTGGAAGACCGGCCCCTTCGCGGCACTTGCCGGGGCGCGTCCGGACGACATTCGTCCCGATGCCGTGGTGCTGGGCTATCCGTTGCTCGACCTTGCCTATGTCCGCGACATGCAGACGCGCGATCCGCGCATCGACTTGCGCGTGCCCAAGACAGGTGGCAAGACGGGGCGCGATTTGCTCAACGACTACCTGTCGATGGTGACCGGCGGCGAGGCGACCGACGAACACCTGGCCGACATCTGTCCCACCACGCACGTTTCGCGTCAGATGCCGCCGACCTTTGTGTGGGGCGTGTCCGATGACAAAACAGCGCCGATCGCGCAGGTCTATCCGTTTGCTCAGCGCATGGCCGAGGAGGGCGTCGCTTGCGAGATGCACGTCTTTGACCAAGGCGGTCACGGCCTTTCGCTCGGCAATGCCAATACCGCGGTCGACAACGAGGACAAGCAGGTGGCGGTTCGCCCTTGGATTCGCCTAGCCTTCCGCTTCCTGGAGCGCCATCTGTAAGAGTAAGAGGGCCAGTCCCTCCCGTCCCTCATAACTTGCGGTGAAATAGTTCCTGTTTTTGCTGGTTAAAGCCCCAAGCAGGAACTGTTCCACCGCAACTTCGTTTTGATGCCCGGGCCGGAAACCGCGTCCCAGTTTTGCCCCTCAAGGTGGGATACAGTTTCCCGCAGAGGGTCGATCGGGAAACCGCATCCCGGTCTGAGCG